>JBCCSR010000778.1:0-3539 GCA_039199865.1 Bacteroidota bacterium | reverse complement strand
GCTGCACTTTTATCCAATGACCACCATCATCAAACTAACGAATGAATAGCAAGCAAATCCAAAACTTATCCTTCTTGATATTGCTCTTCCTACTTGGCTGTCAAGGCCAAAAACAAGATACAGGCGTAAGTTCATCGGCAAATGCCTCCCTTGAATTGCTTGCAGATCAACAGTTAAGGCGCATTTACTTGGAGGGAACAGCTTTCGAAAGAGGGCTACAGCACGGTAATTTGTTGCGGAAGGAGATTAAAGCGGTTACGGATTCTTTGTTGTTAGACATTGGCAAAACTACTGGCGAGAAACCCATTACGTTCATTAAAAATTTCTTGAAGGAAACGGATTTTGTTGCTTCCATGCAAAAATGGACTCCCGAACTGTTAGAAGAAATCAAAGGAATTTCCGAGGGATCGGCAGTTCCATATGATATTATCTTGATGCATCAACTCGGAGATGAATTCTTCTTTAGTACAAAATATTTATTTGCGCACAAGTGCAGTTCGATTGGCATCAACAAAACGCAAGCCCATCCTTCTATTACTGCACAAAATATGGATATCCCAACTTATTTTCACGGCTACCAAACGGTGATGAATATCAAAAAAAAGAAGGGAAAAGAGTTACTGGTGCTGACCATTCCTGGGCACATCGGCATTACCGGGATGAACAATTCCTCCATTTCTATCAACTGCAATATTCTTATGCAACTGACCGCTCAATCTAAAGGACTACCCGTTAGCGCAATTGTTAGAGGCGTTTTGGCACAAACCAACTACGATGCGGCCATTGATTGGATCAAGCAGGTGGAGCATGCTTCTGGGCAAAATTACATCATTGGAGGAAAGGAGGCAGTTGTTTCACTGGAATGTTCCGCAGATTCGATTGTCGAATTTATCCCTTTTGAAAATGCCAATTATACTTACCACACCAATCATCCACTCAAAAATAAAGACTACAGCGATTGGTATTTGAATGCGCTGGAAGAAAATGGATTTACCCTTTTTGATGCCAAAGGGTTTTGTCAGCGATTTCCATCTTTTGAAAAACGATTCAATGAAACGGTACTTGATTTTAGTGTCGAGGAGATTCAAGAGGTGTTGCGTTCAAAAGATCACACGGGATTTGATGTGATGAGTAATAGTTATACTTACGCAAGTGTCATCTACTTGTTATCCGATCAACCACACTGCCTCATTGCACCGGGAAAACCTCACGAGAGGGAATACCTTACCTTGTTTTTTAGTGATCAAACCCCAAAGTAGTTATTGTCTTTGAAGCGCCTTCGTAGTCGTTTTCAATACTGCTACTCTTTGAGATTCAAACAGGGGGCCTTATCAGTATCCACAACACTGCATCATCCATTTCCAAAATTAAGATAAAACCGAAGCATTTGTTGTGCTTTGGCATGCACTTCTTGATAGATCGTATTGTTAACCATTCCAGAGTCTAGGTAGACGGGATTGCTTGAGTGATCAAAAACATGGAAACGGATGTTGATCGTTTGATTTTAACCCCTAAATGCTCAAAATTAGGCAAATGAATGACCATAAAGTTCCGCTGAAAAATTTATCTTTAAAATAAAAAGTATGAAACTAGCTACACCTATTTTATTGCTCACTTTCTTGGTTGTTTTGCTCGCTTGTAGAAAAGAAAAAACGTGTATTGACGTTTCCTTAGTTCCCCCCTGCGTAGCAGCAGTTTTTCCCGAAAGTGGTGCTGATCTTGGCTTCACCAGTGCCAACACTGCCATAGATTTTCTCATCGAATCTACTACTAGGCAGTTACACGAAATGGTGACCAGCACCAGTGATGATTGTTTTACTCACGAAACACTCAGTACTGTTTTGAGGGATATGGACAACAAGTATGAGCTTGTATTCTCTTACCCTGCACAAAATTTCAACGGAGTATTTTACATTTATTTCAAAGATATTTTGGCAGATACTGAAGATCGCTTTTCCATTTATCTGAAAGAAGAGTGCTCTTCCATTGAAACATTTTTTATGTCTGAGGAGGAAGGAGAAACCTTCATTGATTCCATTATGATCGAAGGTCAATCCTATCAAAATGTATACAAGATGGCCAATCAGTGGATCCATGATGGAAGTGACTTTAATGATAATAATAAATTTCAGTTTGTTTATTATTCCATTGAAGATGGGATCATTCTGTTTGAATCAGCTGATGAATCTTGGGTGAGGAAGCATTAATCGGCTCCTATCGAAAGAATACATTTGGTACTTGACCGATTATTTGTGCTATTTTTTGACATTGGGAAGTACTTAGGACCTATCTTTGGGAAAAAAAGTTAATCTTTAGTGTTAATAGTACAACTTTCGTTAATAAAATAGTACAACTTCGTCAGCAAAACTGCCAGTATGAAAACTAACTCCCTAAAAGTACGTTACTGCACTGTTTTTTGTGGTGCTTTCTTTTCTATGATTCATTGGGCTTTCTCCCAAAATTTTCAGACCCTATATCCAGATCGTTCTGCACATTTTAGTACTACCGATGTCAATTTCGATATTTATGGATCGGTAGGAAACCTTTGCTCAGTTTATGAGGAATGTTTATTGGGCATCAGAATTGATTCAGTAGATCAGGCCGTTCCCCAAATCCATTATTTTCCCTCTTATGCACGGAGCACACCACAGGTCAATGGTTGGTGTCCATCAGCATCCTGGATGGGCGACAAGTGGATTCAATTGGAGGCAGTTGAATATTACTTCAATGGTGAGGGAGATACCATTAAAATCTATCCCAAAGCCACCCTTGGTGAGCGTTGGCGTCTTTTCGAAATGTCAGATGGATACATTGAGGCAGAGGTGGTCAACATCAATACCAGGTTGGTTTTAGGCCTACTCGATCAAGTAAAGTACATTCACTTGATAAAAAAGGATGAGCAGGGTACTCCACTTGAACATCCTCTAAATAATCAACAAATTTTAATTGCTGAAAACTATGGATTTGTCAAAACCTATGACTTCTTCCATTTCCCACTAAAAAATAGCCCCAAACATTTGGTGGGAATGACCAATCCTGATCTAGGACAAAATCTTTTACCGCCTCGTGATTTGTTTCATTTTGAAATTGGCCTTGAGCGGCATTATACTTACCGCTATGAAGAAAATTTCGAATTTTCCTATTCGGATCGAGAAACCAAGCTAGTGGTTATTGACTCTCTACATTTTGGTGATAGCATTCTTTATCATCTGGAACGAGTAGAGTATAAAGAATACGGTAATCCATTGTCGGGATCGCATGATACCGCTTATACAGAAGATGTCATTAGCATGACTTATCCTATTCGTGGAGGTGTCCTAGCGCAGCATCCATACGAATGGTATGTCAATCCAGATGAACCATTTGACGATAAAGGCACCAGTTTTATTGCCAAAAGAGATGGACGCTGGCTAAAGTTTGCTTTATCTAAGGTAGATTTATACTTAGACAATTGTTATCATGCTCAATTTTGGGTAACTGGAGATAAAGTGTTTCAAAAATCTTTGGGTAGAACGGTACGTGAGAGTTATTCTCCATTT
>JBCCSR010000777.1:0-3540 GCA_039199865.1 Bacteroidota bacterium | reverse complement strand
GTCAGCATTACGGGTGGCTGGCAAAACATAGGTAATGGGATTGAAATACGATTTAGAGCTACTCAAGGACATGCACTTACCGACCGTTGGCAACTCTTAGCTAGACCCAACACTGGAACTGAGCGATTCCATTCTTTAGAAGATTTTGTAATCGCCAATCCCAGCCAAAATCCTTTCAATTTTGAGCTCGATCGGGCGGGAACCCATCTGCTAAGTACGGTGAATTTTAGTCAATCAATAGACAATGGTGTTGTCGGTTTTAACCCTTCTCTGGCCTTTAACCAGACCCGATTGTTCCATATGACCTGGGCGGAAAACTTGTTACCCGTTAGAAAAGGACCTTTTGCTCCGGCACCTGCGGCACCATTGCGGATGTTTTTAATGGCTGAATGTGTTCCTCATGATGGTCCTTTGATTGGCAACACACCAGCCAATAACAATAATTTATCATTTCGGGAATTGCTCTTTGCTCGGTTCAATTTCTTGGATGGCTTGGGAAATAATGCCGCCCCATCTTTTTACGAAGTAGATGGGCTGGGCACAGTGTCTAATGAATCCCTCATTGTTGAACTAACCTCTGATTCGGTTTCTTTCAAAGTAGAACGACTCGAACTTGAGTTGACGATGGAATTGACGAACAATACAACCGAAACGAAACGATTCAAAAATGTAGGAGGTGTTTGGCAATTCGTTGGTGGCAATCCGGCTTGGGCAGCTGGTAACAACCCGACGACCGGAGCTTCTGCTGTCGCTGCCACTAATGAGCAATATCAAGTTAGGTTGAAAATAGATTTCAATCTTTCCAATACCTACAATCGCTTGACCATTAAGTCCTTTATTCACTCAGATTTACAACCAACAGTCGTTCTTGAGGAAGCAGAGACGGTCATTCCCATCTACGCCCAGAACCTCCTTCCCAACCAACGCTACACCGGAGGTGCTGTGGCCGACCTAAGTCCAAAATCTCATTTCTTTACCGAACTTTCGAAAATCGTTCAAACCCCTGCGGAAGCCTATGGCCCGGTTGACGGAGATAAAGCCAACAAATTCCGGGTGACCTCTCTGTTTAAAAGGCAGGGAGCCAATGATCCTAAAGCGTATGCTCCGGTTGATGCCTATGTCGTTATGCAGCGTGATCCGGCCAATACTCAAGTGGTCAATTTGGTTTTGAAACCATTTCGGCAGCCCATGCTGGGTTTTACCCCCATCAAATATTTTATCTATCGAGGAATTAAATTGACGGAATACCTCAAGGGAACCAGTGCCGCCGACGAAAAGCTGGTCCGTGACCTAGCGGGAAGTAATCCTTTTGTTACTCGACAATGGAACAGCCATACTGCTTTCAACGGAGCTGTACCTTTTGAAAGCAAAGCCTTTGGTTATGATCCGGATAACCAGGTAGCAGGAGATTTAATTGATGATGTGTATTTCCGACAGGACCCCAGTTTCCAATTGCCGCAAGCTCAAAAAGGAGAGTTGATTGGTGAGTTTTTTACCAATGCCGGTGCGGATACTTTTGGCTTTGAGATTATTCTGGAAGAAGGAACGTTTCAACCAGACTTGGCCTATGTTCGAAAGATAAGCCACGAAATAGATGTAACAGGCATGCTTTCTGGGACCCCCGTTCAGCAGTTTGCCATTCGACAAAAACGGGAGGAAATTTTAAATTACCTGGACCCCGCCGCTTTTTATGGCTTGCATCGATCGGATAAAGGTCAGATCAAAGCTTTTGATGGGGGAGTAGAGAGTTCTTACAATACAGACGATATATATGTCAACATATTTCAAAAAATCGAGACCGCAAATATATTGTATGTTGATATTCGCAATGAAAACGGGCAATCCTACAACTTCTACACCAAATATGATGACGGATCAGGGAATGCTCTCGGAATAGGTTTGACTAGTGGATCAATCAACAATCAGGATTATGCCACTGACTCCTGGCCATTAATCATTCAACCAAGAGTGTCGGCGGCGAATGCCAATGTCTTTGATGAAGTCTTTGTACAATTACAAAAAGATTACAACAAAAAACCTATCCTCTATATTGAGCATGGCAGACCAACTTCGGCGGTAACAAAAGGGCGTTTTATTGCTGATGCGGAATTGGGGGCAGCGGCGGCACAAACGGATGCGATTGGTTTCCGATTTCCGAATCATGATTTGGGAGGAGGTAATAAAATTGGTACCGCTTGGTTGCTAAAATTACACTACGGGATTCAGATTGATGCGACAAATTCGCCATTCCCCAATGAAGTGCCTCCTACGGAAGACTACAAAGACAATTTGTTTGGCCCATTAAGTTTGAAATTAAACTGGAAGGGGACCTTTAATTTTTCCTGGCATGCCGCGCAGGATAAGAAATTTATTGATGCTTCTTCCTTAGGATTTAGTCAGGTCGTTAATCGAGGATTGGCGATTGAAGACAAAGCCCCAACTACCGACCGAATTTTATTTTATGCCAATGCCAAAGATCCATTTGTCAATAACAACACCGCTTTTGTTCCTTACAAAGGGTTGACGGGTGGAGTAAGTAAACGCGACAACTTCTTCGAGGAAAATTTATTGATAGATGGTTACCGATTGAACTATGATTTGTTTCAAGATGGGGGTGCCGAAATCAAATCCTTGTCTTTAGCACCCAGCTCTATTTATCCTCGTCCACTTGAGGCCATGTTGATGTTGGGCTTGGGGAAAGATGAATATAACGCTTTGGTTGCCTTGGCAGGACTAGATGCAAGTTATCCTCGCAATGTTCAATTTGAAGAATTAGCGGGCAGCCCTTTTACCGTGAATGGAAAAACCTATCGAAAATTTAAAGTAGGCGTAAGAGGATTGAACAATAGTGGTCTCCATCACACTGCATTTCCGGCAACAGATATTCATGTTTACAGCATTGATGATCTATTTTTCTTTTCTAAAAAATTCTCGGACAATCAGCCACTTCCAACTGCTTATATCCGCAACTATGAAGAGGCCCTAGGTGCGGAAATGCGCGTTCCACGGAATTTCATTATCCAGGCCGTCAATGTGGCCACAAAAACCATTACGATTCAAGGAAAAGACTTGCGTTATGAAATTATTCCTGGAGATCAAGTCGTCATCCGAACCTCTTCGAACAATGATGGCAATTATGATGTTACAGCAGTTAACTGGACGGGAAGCGATACCGAAATTGTGGTCAATCAAGCCATTGCGAGTGCTGCCGATACTTTGGGAGACCTCCACGAAGTAGAAAAACCTTATGAAGATTTCTTCATTGCCAAAGACATCAAAGGAGCCCTTGCGGGGACCCAGAAAATGTCTGACATCGTCACTGCTTTCAACACTGCAGTCGACAATGCCACCAATGATGCCGCTGGCTTGATTGCTCTCACCAATGCAGTCAATACCCATGCGCCATTAATTTGGAACAGAGCCCGTGAGCTTTGCAACGACAATTCCTTCGATTATGCGGATGATCGTATCCTTTACTGGGCCAGAATTAAAATGTTGGTGAAGTTGAAGGGACATGACCAAGTATTAAAGTCATTAACG
>JBCCSR010000776.1:0-3554 GCA_039199865.1 Bacteroidota bacterium | reverse complement strand
TATCATGATTTTAATTTTTTATCCCTGCTGTTAAAAAACGGATTGAGTCTTGTTATTTCGTTTTAATTTGGCGGTGTACCGGGCCCTACCGTTGCGGCCCTAAACCATACTTCTGCGTAACACCCCTTTTCATATTGCTTGGCTATGTCGCCATCGTAAGTAGCTGCACCTGCACACCAAACCATATTCGTTTGAGGATCTTTCCCATTGGTTTGATTGTAAGCACCCTGTTTAAAGTAATTCAATTCTCCACTGTAAGCAGTGGCCCTTTCTGTTCCATCTTGACCAATGGGCACAAATATTTTTTTGACCTGTGCGGGCATGTCCGCTTGATTGACGTATTCAGAGGAGAGGAGATTTTTGGTAAATGTTTTGGTTGCATGCCCTTCGCTCTTAAAAGTCAGGTACATTATTCCCTCATAAACATTTACCTCGTAACTAAACTCTTCTCCCAGGGCAATACCCTCCATGGGTTCATCGGGAAAATCATCTTTGCTGATGCCAATAACTGACATATCATCTCCCCAAACTGCGGTAGAAAAGTCCCATCGCCCAGAATTATCATCCCCGGCAGTATTGATCTCGTAATTCCAAAAGACGGATCCTTTACTATGCCCCGGAAATTTTTTGTAAAATATTTTTAGTGGTTCATTCTCATGCCCTTCTCCACTGTGAATCTGCCCAATTACCACGGAGTAAGACGCAGCCACCCTAGCATCACCGGAAGTAGACACTTGCATGACTTTGCAGGCGCCGGTAAGCTTGGCGCCTTGCTCGGGAGTCCATTCTCTTTTTTCGTGCAACTCCGTTCTGGTATTGCTGGAGTTTTTTGAAGTCACCCCGGAATTTGGTGTTTTATACACCACCCAACGTCGCGTCCCGTCAATCACTGTGTAGAAAAAATCTTGATGCGCAAAAGCGGTAAGGTCTTCTACCTTTGTGCCGTCCCCCATCAATATTTTAAATTTATCCATGAAAGGAATCACCTGATGCGGGTAAATGGTTTTTTTGCTCAAACCATCATTAGCTGCAAAATACCCTGCATTCGAAATGGCCTCCTCACTGATTTTGATACTTGCAGATTTGAACCAAACTTCAGCATAGTTGCCATCTGCGTATTGTTTTTGAATATCTCCTCCGTGAGTTTCCGCACCAGAACACCACACTCGATTTACCTTGGGATCTTTCCCATTGGTTTGATTGTAAGATCCCAGTTTAAAAAAGAGTCCTTCCTCAACATAAGCATTTTTACGCTCTACGCCATCTTGGCCAATTGGTGCAAATAAATTCCTCACTTGCTCGGGCATGTCGGAGGGCTTTACATACTCAGAAGCAATCAAGTTTTTGGTAAATGTTTTGGTTTCGTGTCCTTCACTGCTAAATTTGAGATGCATCATTCCTTCCTTAATGTCTACCTCATAAGTAAATGCTTCCCCTAAAGCAATCCCTTCTTCGGGTTCCGGTGGATAAGTGTTAGCTGCCGTTCCAACAACCGAAAAATCATGGCCCCAAATTGGATAAGAGTAATCCCATCTCCCAGAGTTGTCGTCCCCGGCGGTATTGATCTCGTAATTCCAAAAGACAGATCCTTTGGTGTGACCAGGAAATTTTTTGTAAAATATTTTTAGGGGTTCGTTTTCATGTCCATCTGCACTATGAATTTGCCCAATGACTACAGAAAAGGTAGCCGGAACTCTAGCATCGCCGGTGCTGGCTACGTTCATTACTTTAAGCGTAGCTTTTAGTTGAGCCGTTGTCAAAGGCGACCATTTTTTCAGTTGCGCCAATTCCGTCCTGGCATTGTTGGAAGTGCCGTGCGTATTTCCTTCGTTGGGTGTCTTGTAGACGACCCAATCTGTGTTGCCATCGTTTGCGGTGTAGAAAAAATCTTGATGTGCAAAGTTGACTGCCTGACCAACATTTGAACCATCTCCCAATATTAAATTCCAGTGATCAAAAAATGGAATCACTTCACTTGGATAGGTAGTTTTTATTGTTCCTTCTTTATCGGAACTATTGCCCGTACCCAAACAACTACTTAGGGCTAAGTAAAGACCAAATATGAAGAATGTCGCTGAAAAAGTACTATTTTTTTTATTCATGTTTTTATTGATTTCAAAACACGCGCTACCCTCTCACTGAAAAAATTTAAAAGGCTAGCAGGAACAGAATGGTGCTATCTTTTCCGGGATCGTCAGCACTCCATTGTAGAAAATGATACCAGTAAAAATCATCTTCAAGCCTTGGCCTGTATGGAGAATCAACCAGCAATCTTCATTGTTCCAACCGTAGCTTTTGTTGGTACCATCGTCTTTGAAAAAGCAAGAAGCTACTTTTTGAAAGCAGCCCCTTGCTTGCTTCACATAAAAATGGATATAGAAAGTAATCAACTTTAACAAGTTGCTTTGCGTGAACAATTAATAGCCCTCGTTTTGAGTAATTACACCAAAACTTGATAATACTTCCGAGATCGGAATGGGAAACAAATAAAATTTGCTATCAACCGTTTCTCCCATTTCCGCACTGACCGTATTCGTTCTAACTAAGTCAAACCATCTTTGACCTTCAAAGGCCAATTCCAACCTTCTTTCATCTTGAATGGCTTGTCTGACCAAAGCCGGTGAGTTTAAAACAGTATGGTCCAAGGGTTCCAACCCAGCTCTGGCACGAATAGGATCTAACAAATCAAGTACAGATTCAGCCGAACCACCATTCTCATTCAAAGTTTCTGCATACAATAGGATAACATCTGCCAATCTCAGTTCTATCCAGTCGTGATCACTACTTCCAGTTTGCGGCCACTTTGCGGATGCCGTCATGGTTGACGTATCGACGACTACAGGGAACCTCAAATCCGGAGAGTCCATTCCTCCAAAAGCAGCGATTAAATCGGCATCTAAGGGTTCCAAAGATTTGGTATCAAGCCCCGCATACCATTGTGCAAATTCAGAAAAACCATATTCATCCGTTATGGAACTTGAGATTTGGGTAGCATAAATGACTTCCGCATTCAAATCATTGTCTACCCCAAAGATGTCCGCATAGTTGGCTTGGAGACGAATGTCTGCGCCATCCGCTTCATTAATGACGGCAGCAAGATGTGCCTCGGCACTATTAAAATTCCCCAATTGAACATATACTTTACCCAACATTCCTTGAGCAGCCAATCTAGAGGCTCTTCCATCAGTTATGCCTGTTCCCAAAGCCGCAATGGCAGCTTCCAAGTCGGGAATGATCACGGTACTGTAAACATCTGCCGCCCGTTGTCTCGCCAAAATAGATTCATCCGTTGCGCTCGGCTCAGCAGATAAATTGATGGGAACATCACCAAAAACGCGGACCAATTTAAAATAAGCCAAGGCTCGCAAAAATTTGGCTTCTCCTACTTCGGTGGCGTCTAAAGAATTTTCAATAACATTATTTGCACTCAATATAGATTTATACAATCCCGTGTAAAATGGACCAAAGAATTGATCTCCCATTGAGGTCAAATTGGCGTTGAACTCATCGAAGTCTGTATAAGGTGCCTCAAACATAAAAGCATTGTCTGCTCG
>JBCCSR010000775.1:0-3555 GCA_039199865.1 Bacteroidota bacterium | reverse complement strand
TCTAGCTCCAGCTTTTTCAAATTCTTACTGAAAACGGTGGGTTCACTCATAAATCCTTCCAGGCCATTATCGTCTATTGCACTGACTGTATAGGCTGCATAGCTTTTGTCTTCCATACCGAATTGAGTATCCGTTGTTTTGTTGAGGAATTGTCCATTTCTATAAATCTTGTATTCCCTCACTCCTTTGATTGGTTGCCACACTAGGCGATTTTCTTCCTGAGACGCCAATACGGTGGGCAGCGTAAATTTGTTTTCTACAATATTTATTTTATTTTCTGTAAAATTATTGTTTCCTAAATCAATAACGATCCGGTGCTCTCCCGACCAATCTGCTGGAATGAAGGCGTTGTCTGCTGCTTTGCCATCAATGGTAACTCCTTTGATTTGATTGCCATGTCCGTTGACCGTAATGTCTACAATTGAATTTCGATATTTAAAGTTGGAGAGCGTCTTTGTACCACCATAAGTTTTGGGTACCACAGGACTAAAATACAAACCATCCTTTTGAAAATCCATCCCGATAAAAACGCGATGGACCATAGCCAAATTACCGGCCATACTCCATAGCATGCGATGGGAGTTGATTTCTGTACCCAAAAAATCTCCCGTTGCGGCTACCATATTTTCGTAATTGGTCAAAAACAGTCCCGCTGCGCGATAGATACTGGCTAGCCCGTGATTGAGCACTGCATCATTACCTGTTTTGGCTGCCGCCCAATTCCAATAGGACTGCACAAAAGGCCAGATTCCATTGTTGTGGTAAGGAGGAATGCCTGGAATTTGAGGATAAATGCAGGTGGCCCCGTATTCGGTTAGTGGTGCCTTTCCAATAATGGATTTTGCTTGAGCTGGATCGGCGACGTCAAATAAAATGGCTAGCGCTTCTCCCAATGCCTCAAACCGTGGCGACTGAATGAGGTCATCTCTTCCATAAAGGTATTGTGCATAATATCCTTGGTCTTTCATCCAAAGATAATCGTTGATGCCCTTTTTAATCTTGGCTGCTCTTGCTTCGTATACGTCAGATGCTTCCCCTTTTAGTTTGGCCATTTCAGCTAAAATGCGGTGAGCTTGATAGTGGACGACATTTGTTCCTAAGTTTTGGGAGACATAAATGTCTTTGTTGTCCATCCATTTGGGATAGGTTTGTTCTCGCCAATCTAAAAAAGAAGACTCGCCAGAATACATTCCGGTTTGGGCATCGTAAATGGTTTGATAATCATCTTCCAGGGTGTTTTTAATGATGGGATAAACTTCATCGAGCCAAGCCTGTTCACCCGTTACTTTGTAAATTTCCCAGGCCGCCAATACCCAGGTCACTCGGTCTGAAGAAACTGGCCAGGCTCCTCCGGAGCCCGTATCTTGAATGATGCGACCCCGCTTTACTTTTTTCCGCAAGCTAATTTTGCCTACCTCAGGCTCATGATAGGCAAAGGCCAGTAAAATGCTGTAGCTTACATCTCTGGTCCAAACACCGCCCCATTTCGCCCCGGTTCGCAAGGTGCTATCGGCCTCGATATTTTTTCTTGCTTCTTCTAATGACAAATTAAATAAGGCGTCAACCAAAGGCTGCTCGGAAACATATTTTGCTTTCATCGAAACATCTTCGCTCAACGTCCATGCTTTCTCTCGATTTTCATTCTCGTTGTAGGGATTTAATTTGACCTTAATACTGTAGATATTAGGATCTTGAGTGGGCGCTAATTTTAGCCCATTATTGTCTAAGTTGACAAAATCCCAGGTCAAAGGTTCCGACCCCCCAGCGATGTAAAAGCCTTTAAAATCATCCTTGGCGAGTTTAGTGCCATTGAACGATTCGTAGTATCCTTTCGCTTCGAATTGTTGGAGTACAGGGGAAACATCGACTTTAAAAGTATACTCATAATTTGTGGGCAAATAAGATTCAACGTAGTCGGGCAGCGCTTGGGGTGGGGCGCCGAAGGTAATGACTGGCGACTCGTGCCCTTCTTCAATGACCAACCAATGATCGCTACCCGGAGGCAACTCGTTGTCTTTTTCGTTGATGCTAAATTTAAACTTTACCAATCTCGAAAAGGTGGTACTCACCGGACTTTTGTAATTTGATTTCAACTGCGTAGGCGAGATGACTTCTGCCATATTTTCTCCCTGAACGACTTTATCTTTGTAAACAACAAATTGAGTGGATTGATACAAGTGGCCGGACTCTTCCTCCGAATGGCAGGAAACCAAAATGATCAATGGAATTAGGAAGCCTATTTTTTTTATCATGGTTTTTCTCTTTTTGTCTTTGTGGTAAACTCAGTTCCTTTCTTGGGATATAAAGTGGTGGAAATATCGATGTGAGGAAAGGATAAGCCATTTCAAATCCATTTCGAAGATAGGCAAATCCCCTTATTTTTAGTGCATTGTTTTTTACTTTCTTTCTTAGATTGATCTCCAGCGGCAGTTAGGATCATCTGTCCAGTGATACTGCATACCCAAAATAGTTGATGTCTTTTTTTCCATTTGTGTAACCTTTTGAAATTTCAGATCATGTATTAGTAAAGTAGCTGCAAAACGGTGATAAGGACATAAAAAGTGCTTTTATTCCTCAGAATTTCTTGAGGCGACAAGTGCTAGCTGAATGGCGAATAAATCGTGATGAATAAAAACAGGGAAAAGATAGACTGGTCGTATCAATTTGATGAATGGACACAAGGGCGTTTGACCTTTGAGGAACAAAAGCGTTTGTTCTCACAGCTACAATCGAGCTTAGAAACCTGGGATAGTTTATTATTCAGCCATTTGATCGGTCAATATTTTCATGTTGAAAAAGAGCGGAGAAAAAACAATCTAGATGAGGAACAAAAATGATGCTGGAGTAGTTATATCCATACTTCCAAGCATTTCGGTTTAGCGAAATACAAAACTGGAAAAAATGACTGTTTGAACGCAACAGTTGAAAATTGAAAAATTGGAACATCAAAGAGTCTTGATCAACCCAGATCAAAACAATCAATGATTCTCGGATCGTCCTTGGGCTTTGCTCCAATGATGAATATCCACTAACTCTTTTAATTCCACTAACTCAATTTTCAAAAATGGACAATTCAAATCAGCGTTCAATCCTTACTCTACAGTCGGTCTTTAGCGATGCTGCTGCTTACGATCAGTTGCGTCGTCGCCTAATGCCTTTTATTCACAACCTCGTCAAAAGGCAACAATTTTCCTATCGAGTAAAACTGGATAGTCAAGTACTTTTTACCGAAACCATGACCAAGGCCTTTCTCTTGTCCCAAAGTTCCAATACTTACCAAGAGCGTGGAAAGCTAGATCGCTGGTTGATCAAGATCGCACAACTTCTTTCCAAGCAATACTCAAAGAAAGTCAGTCGCCTCGGCATCACTCAATTTCCCGCCCACCTGGGAGCTAGCAAGACGATTCGTTCCCTTGACAATATGGAAGAAGTCGATGGCTTGATGGCCAAAATTTTCAATGATACCAATGAAGAAAGTAGAGATGAACAAACGGGCCTTAACCATGAGCAAATCCATCGGTTAAAGCTCATTAAAAAACGCA
Source organism: Bacteroidota bacterium (assembly GCA_039199865.1). Taxonomy (GTDB): domain Bacteria; phylum Bacteroidota; class Bacteroidia; order Chitinophagales; family Saprospiraceae; genus JALZUU01. Next base: position 13 of record JBCCSR010000775.1, on the reverse strand, counting down.
TGCAGCATTTGCC
>JBCCSR010000774.1:0-3566 GCA_039199865.1 Bacteroidota bacterium | reverse complement strand
CAAAAAAAGCAACTTCGACCAGTTTCAATCCGTTCAGCTTGATCGATCTATTTCAAAACAAATAAAGGGCGGTACAGATGCGATAGTGATAGAAGACTACATTGATGTCTAGTCTTTTTTAGATTGACATGGTAGAGGAATTGTTCATTTAGTGCTACAATTCCTTTACTTTTGCCTCCAATCCAACCAAGTGATTGCATCGACAAACCTATTGTATTTCCCACCCTAACTATCGGAAATCCAACTGCTCATTTGTGGACGTTTGGTGGTAAAAATCCTACTATTTCCAATGAGGTAAAACCAGTCGTTACATCGTCTACGGAAGGTAAATGATGATGCAATGATAAGGCCACTCCAATTAAATTGTGTAACACCCTTTGAGGATTATTTTTGTATTGTTCTAGCAACTGTATTGGAATCGAATGCTTCCTAACAATTAATGCTCTTTTGTCTTTCCTTTGTCTTGCATTTTTACCCAACAATGTCATTGCTAGATCAATATTTGTACACCCATAGGAAAAGGAGGAGTGGCTCCAATGTACGATCAATCTTGAATGTTTTTTGTTATCACTTTACCTTCTTTTAGAAGAAGTTGGGCCATAACAAAAAGAACCCATTGTGCATGTTTTATTGAAAAAAATGAGAAAACGCTAGGAAAGTTAAAAAATAAATTGATATCTTGAGCCAAGACAAGTGATCTAAGCTCAAAAACCTCATCTACTTGTCTTAAATCTGCAAACCATATACTACCCCTAAGCACGAGAGTAATTGGAACTAAGGCTTAACCTACAGGTTTGAACACTCAAACCCACCAGACAATTTATTGCTGATACGACTGTGTTGCCCGATGGCAGCCCAAAAAAATTCCATTGCTAAAGATGATCTGATGATACTCGATGGCCCCATATCGCAATGTCATAAGGTTATTGAAATGACATCACAATGAAGAAAATTATTTTCGTCGTATTTACCATAATGTTGCAGACACATTTATTCGGACAGGTGCAAGTGCAGCTGGGAACTGGTACTTTGGTGACGAGTTCAACAACGATTTCACCCGCCAACATTTACTTTAGGAGTGCTCGTAGCCAAATGGTCTACACCGCAGCAGAACTACAAGCCGCAGGTGTGTCCTCCGGAGTTGTCCTCCAACTAGGGTTCTACGTGGTGCAATCGCCCATCTATGCGATGCCCAATTACTCGGTGAAAATGAAGCATACGACTGCGGTAAATGCTGCTGTGCATGATAGTGGACTACTCCAAGAAGTTTATTTTAATGAGAATTACCTTCCAGCTGCGGGAGGCTTTGATCTTTTGCCGCTGCAAGTACCCTTCATTTGGAATGGAGTAGATAATATATTGATTGATGTTTGCCATGATTTAGTGGTGCCTACTTGGAATGCCAGTGGTACTGTTCGTTATTACGATGCAGTAAATGGGTACCGATCGAGTAGAAACGATGGCCAAAGTTATTGTCAAATCACTACGGGAAGTATTCAAAACCTCAAGCCGCAGATTTTATTCGAATTCTTAAATGATGTTGCCAACAATGTAGGTGTATTGTCTGTAGATGAGCCTCAGAACTTTTGTTCGGGTACTCAAGATGTCGTTACGACGATTGCCAATTTTGGGACCAACATAGTGGACAGTGTCAGGGTAAACTGGGAATTTGATGGGGTGCTGCAGCCGCCGGTTTTCTATACTACTCCAATTGATACCTTTAGTGGATTGGGAACCAATACTGCTCAGATTACCCTTGGAAATCAAAGTTTTACAGCAGGGCAAACCTATCCCCTGACCGTATGGACTGCTCTTCCCAACGGGGTTCCAGATACCATCAATTTCAACGATACGCTGAATGTGACCATTGCTCCCGGATTGGCAGGAGCGTATACCATCGGAGGCATCAATCCCGATTACAATACTTTTACGGATGCCATCGATGATCTCAGCCTTTGGGGAGTCTGTGGCCCCGTCGTTTTTAACGTTAGAAACGGAACCTACAATGAGCAATTGCTCATTCCAGAGATTTTTGGAATGGATGCATCCAATACCGTTCAATTCCAATCTGAATCGGGAGACAGCTCGCAAGTTCAATTGACCTTTTCGGCCTCTTCATCAGAAAATTATACTTTACTGCTAGATGGTGCAGATTGGTTTAGTTTCAAAAATATGACCATCGAGGCGACCAATACGACCTACGGTAGAGTAGTAGCGTTAAGCAATGGAGCCGAACACAATCGCATTGAAAATTGTGCTTTGAAAGGCGTCAACGTTCCTAGCACTGATTCGCGTTATTCCATTGTTTTTTCTTCGGGCAACAATGCTCCCGATGAATACAATGTCTTTAAAAACAATTATCTGCTTTACGGAAGTTACGGTTTTTACCTTTTCGGCAATGGCCAATCCCTTTTGGAAAGGGGAAATATCATCGAAGGCAACAGGCTTGACAATACTTACTTTATTGGTTTATTCCTCAACTTTCAGGATGCCATTCAAGTAATGGACAATGCTATTTTTATTGATCCCAATTTTACTACCGGGAGAGGGATACACGCCAACAATTGTGACAACCAAACTTCGATACAACGAAATCAGGTATTTGGAGCAAGTTTTGGTTTGCGTCTAGAAAATTGTGATGGAACCATAGCCAATCCGATCTTAGTCGCTAATAATTTTGTGCAAACGGTCGGTACGGCAACGGGCTACGGATGTTTTGTCATCAACGGAGCTTTCCAACAATATTTTTACAACAGCGTACAAGTCTTCAGTACTCCACCTACCAGCTCTGCCTTTTTTACCTCACAGGGCAACAATAAGATTGTCAAGAACAATATTTTTAGCAACTATGCTGGTGGCTTCGCCATTCATCGATCTTCGACCAATGGTTTGAGTCAATGTGATTTTAATAATTTGTATACAACGGGCCCCCTTCTTGGTTTTTGGAATGCCGATATTAGCAACTTGGCGGCTTGGCAGAGTGCCAGTTCTCTCGATGTCAATTCCCTCTCCGTTGATCCTTTATTTTTAGGTGTCGATACTTTTGCCTTGGCGCAAGTGGCCTTGAATGGAGCGGCTACTCCTTTGGTTGAGGTGACTGTAGATTTGGAGGGAGACTTACGCGATGCTTCGGCACCCGATATTGGTGCAGATGAATTTGACCCACCCATGGTCGATGCCGGCATAGTGGCCATCTTACCACCCGAGGTACCCTTCGCCGCAGGAGATCAAGACATTTTTGTTAGAATAAAAAACTTCGGTAGTGATACGTTGACCCAATTGACACTGGATTGGACTTACAACGATAGTACACAGGCGAGTGTCGGCTGGCTCGGTAGTTTGGCTTCCGGAGATACCCTTGAAGTGGCACTTGGTACCATCAATTTGTCGATCAATCAAGCCCATACATTTAAGGCTTGGACTTCCAATCCCAATGGAGCAATGGATACTTATGCCATTAACGATACCAGTTTGCTAGAAGATTTATATGCGGGATTATCAGGGCAGTATACCATTGGAGGTACAGATCCTGACTTTGTCAATTTTACGGAAGCCGCCCAAAACCT
>JBCCSR010000773.1:0-3569 GCA_039199865.1 Bacteroidota bacterium | reverse complement strand
TTTTTCCCGGACGGAGACGAAGACTTGGCCTTTTTCCAAGAATTTATTGAAGAATTTGAAACAGATGATAATTTCATGTTGGTCGGCGTACGCCGGGAAGCAGGAGTCTTTGATTCTACTTTTCTTGCTGATTTTCATGATCTAAGTTTAAAAACGCGGGAGCTTCCACACGTTGTAAACAGTCAATCTTTAACAATGCTGGAGTTTCCAGTTAAAACACCTTTTGGAATTACCACTTCACCCGCTATTCACATCAACCAACCTGGACGTTATGCCAAGGATAAAGAACGCCTACTCCAGGACGAGCGTTTTGTGTACAATCTCATTTCAGAAGATGGGTCAACTTTGGTGATCTTTATGAAAGTGGTCAACAGTATTCAACTGGAACCGGCTAAAGAGCTCATGGCAGAACTAGACGCTTTATTGGCCAACTATGAATTCGAATCTACACATTATTTAGGGCGACCATTCTTTCAAAAAGAAATGGTGGCCATGCAAAAGCGCGAAATCACGGTTTCTACCATTGTTTCGGGAGCATTGGTCACGCTTATTATGTTTCTAATTTTCCGTCGCTTCTGGGGAATTTCGGTGGCGCTGTTTTCTATCGTATTAGGTATGCTATTATTTATGGGTTTTCTAGGAGGAACAGGCCGAGAGTTGAATGCCATGGCTGCCCTATATCCTGTGCTAATGATTATCGTAGGTACCTCGGACGTTATCCACATCATGTCAAAATACGTTGACGAGCTGCGCAAAGGCTTCGACCGCCGATCTGCCATCCGCACTACGATTAAAGAGATAGGTTTAGCAACACTTTTGACCTCGCTGACAACCTCGATTGGCTTTGCATCTTTACTTTCTAGCAAGATAGCGCCCATCCGGAATTTTGGCATCAACTCTGCAGTTGGTGTCATGATTGCTTATCTCACAGTGGTCATTTTTACTACTGCAGTGCTGAGCTGGTTTACCACGAATCAGATTGTGAAATTGGGCCGTGGGCAAAAATTTTGGGAGCATTGGATGCGTCGGTTTTATCAATTCACACTAGATCGGCCAAAGGCCATCATTGCTGGTGCCAGTGCCGTTGTTCTATTAAGTTTATTTGGATTGACCTTAATCTCCACCAACTATAATATTATCAGTAATCTCCCGCGAGGAGCAAAAATCACAGAAGACTTTGTCTTTTTCGACGAAGAACTAGCCGGTTTCCGCCCAATGGAATTTGCTATTTTCACCCAAGATGACTATCAAGTAAGTGATTTTGAAGTTATCCAGGAGATTGATAAATTGGAAAGTTACTTAAGAGAATTTCCGTTTATCCAGGCCATTAATTCAATTACTTCGGTTTATAAAAGTATAAACCAGATGAATAATGGTAATCGAATATCAGCCTACGAACTTCCCGAAAGCGAGGCAAGGTTTACCCGCTATCAACGCACTTTAGAACAAGTACCTCAACTCAATATTAATGTTTTGGTGAGTAAAGATGGAGAAAAAGCACGAATCTCTTCTAGGATTGATGATATTGGAGCAGACCGCATCAAAGCCTTTGGTTCCCAAATGGATCAATGGGTAGCCGAAAATATTGATGATTCGATCATCCAGGTAAAACGAACAGGAACTGGCGTTATCATTGATAAGAATTCAGAATACATTAGAGATAATCTGCTACAAGGACTTGGCTTGGCAATCCTAGTAGTCAGCTTGCTGATGGCTTTTCTATTCCGCAATCCTCGGATGCTGATGATTTCGCTAATTCCAAATATTCTACCCTTGTTATTTGCAGGTGGCTTACTGGGCTTTCTGGGAATCGAGTTAGAAGCAGGTGTTTCGATTACCTTTGCCATCATCTTTGGTATAGCTGTAGATGATACCATTCATTTCCTTAGCAAATATAAACTAGCTAAAGACAAAGGCTTATCGATGGAAGAGGCCTTGCTGGTCACCTTTACTGAAACGGGGAAGGCCATCGCATTGACCAGCATTATCCTATTTTTTGGATTTTTGGTAATGCTATTTTCGATTCATCCACCTTCGGTGACGATTGGTTTATTGATTAGTGTGACCTTGTTTACGGCCTTTATTGCTGACCTATTGCTGATTCCTATTTTGATTAGGAAATTCCTGCGGTAGATTTTATCCTGTAGAGCCGGAGCAATGCCCTGGCTCTACGGGATAAAATCTACCGTGACCTAGGTATCCAGGCCCATACGGCCTCAACGATAATGGGCTCGATCTGAGCCTCATCGATAATGGTGACAGGGACGGTGACCTCGCCCTTCTCAGTGGTTAGTATCAATTGGATTTGTTCGGGTGTCAATTGAGCTGCTGCCCACATCGCTCCGGTTGATCGTTTTACAAAATTGGTTTTCATGGATTTGACTAAAGGAATTTTATCATCGGGAATATTCATTCCTACAACCATTCCCGTAGCCGTCTCCGCTAGTAGCATCATGGCTGCTGCATGGATTTGCTTAATATGATTCCGAACCTTTTTCCGATTTTTTAGCGATACGATAACTTCTTCGCGAGTCATTTTTTCAAAATAAACGCCAGAGGTGCCAACATAAGGAACAAATCTGCCAATAGCCCAACTTAGAATTGAATTTGGATAATTTTTTAGCTTCTCTACTTGTCGCTCTAGACCCTGACTGCCGTCGTTGTGTTGATTTGCTTTTTCCAAGTTACAGCTAGCGCAAGGCAGAGGAAAAGCGAAAGGAACATCCGGGACGCATGCCAGCTCCACGGTACAAGCGACTCAAGGCTGGATGGAAACCAGGAGGCGAAGAACGAAGTCGTCGCAAAACAATGGTAGCCATCCAGAAATGCTGTCCCAAGGAAGCCCATACTCACAATGAACAGTTCGAGGCGACTTCGGTCCGAGCCGTACATTGCGAGAGCCATCAGTCCAACAAAGAACGCAACCAGAGTTGAAACCAATTCCATGAGTGTGTGGAGTTGCTGGCTTCCTTTCCAGTGGAAGTCGTCGGCGGCAAAGGAAAAACAAAACAGCACCACAAACGCAGCAAAGTAGAACGCTTTTCGCTCCTTTGCTCGAACTTTAAGTTTCTTGGCCTGAGGTTGTAGGGTTTCCATCTGTCCTGACGACTGGAGACACACTGTTTTTGTTGGGAAATGTCCATTTCAACATTGGACCGATTAGGAGATGTCGACCGAAGCAGAGAGATAATTGAGGGTTTAAAATGTCGTACGATGCCAGATTGCACGGCTGAGAAAGAGAATCTGAGGGTTCACACAGACATTTCACGGACAGTTGGCCGGGGCCGAGCACGTACCTTGCTAAGCCAACTACGACAGCAAAGATTCAAGGCTCGCATTTTGTGATTTGCTCAGGCGCCAACCCATCGCGCCAGCTGTTTCTCTTATTTGCCAATCCCGTTTTGCGCCGCACAGTACTGAACCAATAGCTGGTTGATGGAGGCACCAATTCACAACGATCTGAGCGACCGTTTTGCCAGATTCATTTGCGATCACATCGAGTTCGTCCAAAAGTTTCTGAGCTCGCTCAAAATTCTCTCCCCGGAAAACATCGTAGGACAGTCGTTTGT
>JBCCSR010000772.1:0-3569 GCA_039199865.1 Bacteroidota bacterium | reverse complement strand
ATAATACCTCCGATATTTATGAATGCCTAAAGCCCTAGCGTGCGGGGAAGGGAGTATTGCACAAAGTGTGTCATTAATTTTTCTTTGGAAAAGGAGGAAAAGAATTGGAGCTGATTTTGATGAGCCTCGCATAGCGAAAAGAGGCTTGTCCAAATTAGCGGAACTTCGTTTTCGATCATATCCCATTTCTAGATATCCAGTCGTAATCGTTCATCATAAATGATGGCTAGTTCAGAGAGGATTCGATTCCAGTTGTGCATTGGTTTTCGCCATTTTGAACTGACGTCTTTTTGGACTAAGAATAGTAGTTTGAGCAGAGCGGTGTCCGAAGTAAAAGAGCCTTTGGTGAACCTGTACGCTTTCCATCAGCTATAACCAATATTTGGTAGAAAGATAAACTCCACCTTACCTACCTTCTAAATCACGCCAACATACGGAAAAGTAAGTTCATCAAATCACAAAAGCTTTAGGTTCTAGCCAAATGGGAAGTATGCAAGATCCTGCTGTTTTTGCTTAGATTTGGTGGGGCGTTGTTTCACAGGTTATCGTTCTGCTCAATAAAATAAAAATGAGATATCAATTCATTGCCATCTTTTTGCTTCTGATTTCAAATGTTGGTTTGAGCCAGAATTGGAATAATTATGGTGGTGATTTGTTGCTTGATGAAAAAGAACAAAAGATAGAGTTGAAAATCTTGTTTCTCAATGAAGGGGTGATTATCGGTTCATACAGAGAGCTCGAATTTTAACGATTTATTTTTCAACTGACTCTCATCGATTCATGTTAGCCCCGAGGATTTTCCATAAAAAATTAGAGGGACTCCCCTTTTTCCTGCAACCTTTCAATTTTCTTTTTGTATTTGTTACTAGAATGTAGAATAAATCGATTTTTTTTGCGCGATATGTTCTACAATTTAGTAAGTAATCAAATCAATTTAGGCCATCAAACAAAGGATTTAACACGGATCAAAATGAAAGAAACCAGATTAGGTGATTTTGAAGAAGTATTATTGCTCATCGTTGGTATTCTCGGAGAAGATGCCTATGCCTTTAAAATTGCAGAAGAGTTTACCAGGCAAAGCAAACGTTCCGTTTCGATCGGGGCGGTTCATTCTACCCTAAACCGCTTGAGCGAAAAGGGATTCCTGACTTCTGAGATGGGTGCACCATCCGCGATAAGAGGGGGCCGTCGCAAGCGAATCTATTCTATCACTGCTCAAGGAGAGCGCGTCTTAAAAGCTGCACGAGATTTTAAAATTTCTCTCTGGAATCAATATCCTGGCTTTTCTCTCGATTGGACGATTTAACCATAAAATCATGTCAAAACAAAATGCTACTCCTCCGCAATTGGCGCAACGGTTCCTATCCTGGTTGATCAAAGATGAATTACTAGAGGAAGTCCTTGGTGATCTCGAAGAGCAATATTATAGCCGATTGGCAACGTCCAGTCGATTTGGGGCAAAGCTCAACTATTGGTATCAAGTCTTCCATTATTTACGTCCCTTTGCATTAAGCAATCATTTTCTCTCAGACCTAAACCCTTTCTTTATGTGGCAACATCACTTTTTAATCAACTGGAGAAGTCTTAAAAAAAACAAAGCATACTCGATCATCAACATTGGCGGACTGGCAATTGGAATGGCCGTAGCCATGCTGCTGGGCATGTGGGTAAAAGATGAATTGGCCTATGATCAACACCATGCCAATTACGAGGAAATTGCTCAAGTCATTCAACGTCGGACCATCGGTGTAGAGCAACAAATTTGGTGGACCATGCCCTTTCCGATGGGAGACGAATTGGTCAACCACTACAATGATAATTTTGTTCACGTCGTTAAGACTTCCTGGAAAAGAGAAGCTACCATCGAATACCAAAATGAGGTGTTTCTCAAAACTGGCGAACACCTTCAGGCCGGAGGCATTCCGATGCTGGCCCCAAAAATGATCCACGGCAATCATCGCGGTTTGGAAGCCCCCAATTCAATCTTGATCTCGGCTTCTTTCGCCAATATTCTCTTTGACCAAGATGATCCCATGGGCCAAACGATCCAATTGGGAGACAACAGTGAAGTACAGGTTACGGGAGTATATGCCGATTTTCCTAGCAATTCCTCCTATTCCGAAGTTGATTTTCTTGCCTCTTGGGATGTCTTTGAAAAAGCCAATGAATGGTTGAAAGAATACACCAACAATTGGGGAAGCAATTCCTTTCGCCTTTTGGTACAAAAGGCACCCAACACCAGCTTTGAGCAAATCTCCGAGAACATCCAAAATGTCATTGCCAAAAATAGTGCGGATGACCAAGGGACACTCACTTCCAAACCAGAAGTTTTTTTGTTTCCCATGAAAAACTGGTATCTAAGAGATCAATTTAAAGATGGTGCCAATGTAGGCGGACGCATTCAATACGTTTGGCTGTTTGGCCTCATCAGTGTATTTGTCTTGTTTCTGGCTTGTATCAATTTTATGAATCTAAGTACGGCACGTTCCGAAAAGAGAGCCAGGGAAGTAGGCGTTCGTAAGGCAATTGATTCGCGGAGAGGACAATTGATTGCTCAATTTTTCAGCGAGTCCATTCTGATTGTTAGCTTTGCTTTTATACTCGCCTTGAGCATCATCCAATTCTCCTTGCCCAGTTTTAATGAGATTGCCAACAAGCAATTGAGTATTCCCTGGAGCATGCCTGCCTTCTGGATCATCAGCTTGCTTTTCATTGTCTTTACCGGGCTCATTGCCGGTAGTTATCCAGCCTTGTTTTTGTCTTCTTTCGATCCCATCAAAGCATTAAAGGGTGGTTTTGGTATCGGTAAATCTGCCACCATTCCCAGAAAAGTATTGGTCACCGTACAATTCACCGTTTCCATCGCCCTGATCATTGGTACGCTCATGGTCAACCAACAAATTAAGTTTGGACAAGATCGCGACCTAGGTTACCAACAAGATCATTTAGCCATGCTATTGATGCAAGAGGGAAGTTTCCACGATAAGTACGAGACGATTGAATATGCATTAAAAAATACTGGAGTGGTCAAAGAAATGGCCCTTTCTACTTCACCGATCACCCGAATCTGGTCAACCAATGGAGGACTCAATTGGCGGGGTAAAGATCCCGAGCTAGGTGCAGACTTCCCCTTTACGGGCGTCAATTACAACTATGGCAAAACCGTCAATTGGAAAATCATTTCCGGTAGGGATTTCTCGCCAGACTTGAGCAGTGACTCCTCGGCAATCGTTGTCAACGAAGCAGCCATTAAATTTATGGAACTAGACCATCCCATTGGTGAAATCGTTGAGAGAGGCGATGAACAACTGACCATCATTGGAGTGATTGAAGACATGCTCATCGAATCTCCTTATCAAGCCATTCGTCCCCATTTTTATTACATTGCAAATGATAGAGGCAGTTTGGTGAACCTTCAGCTCAATCCGGAGGTAAAAGCAAGTGTGGCAATTCAAACCATCGAGGAGCAATTTACCCAACATCTGCCTGAGTCCAGATTCGTTTTACATTTCGTGGATGAGGTATTTTCCAGGAAATTTGCCTCCGAGGAACGCGTTGCCAAGTTGAGT
>JBCCSR010000771.1:0-3572 GCA_039199865.1 Bacteroidota bacterium | reverse complement strand
GTAGAACACAAAGTGGATTCTTTTTGTGATCGGAATGAGTGTCAGTTTTTCCAAGTCTAGTTCCTTTCCAAGGCACAAGATATTTGTTTTGGCATAAATTTTTCAAGCTATTGCTTTGGATTGAAAAAAGTACTACCCAGTGCTTTGACTTTTACGTATTAAAGTGTCTTTCAACGCAGTATCGTTGGCTGCTTGATGGAATCAATTGCTTTGAATGATCCAAAGTGATATTCATTATTTAAGGCTTAAAACGAAAAGTCAGCATGAGACAATTTTTACTTGTATCTATTCTTTTTTTGACTACCCATCCCTACTTACAAGGTCAGTGTATTGCCACGACTCCCTGGCAAAGCAGCAATGCACCAACATCCGGAACGGTGATCTCGACCATTACGATTTATGGAGGAGATTATCATCAGGTCAACAACGTGGCAGCATATGATACCTACCAGTCTTTCGTTTCCAATTTATCAAGTTACCTTACGGTTACAGAGGGAAGCCCCACTGGGACGGTCATTGCCCATGGCTATGTGGATGCCACTACTACTTTGACGTGGTATTCCAATGCGGCGGGTACCTATTATGTTCACGTTCACGCTGATGCAATATGTGGGGTGAATGCTACATCACATACTCTGGAAATGACTTATGGGCCACCTCCAACTTGTTTTGTTCCTACCAATTTAGCAGCTGCCTCCAATACAAGTACTTCCTTCAATGTGTCCTGAATGGATCCGAACGCTGCCTCTCAATGGGAAATGCAATACGGAGTGAGTGGGTTTACCCTAGGGGCAGGAACTAGCTTGGGAACCAGTTCTAACCCTCATTCCCTTACCGGATTGACAAAAGGTGCAGGTTACGATGTTTATCTACGTGCGATTTGCGGTCCTGGAGATACTTCTCTGTGGACTGCTCCATTAACCCATACGCTTTGTGATGGACTTGCTGTGCCTTATACAAATGACTTTAGTACTTTTTTGCCCAGTTGTTGGCAGGAAGCCGATAATGGAACGATTGCCACTGGACCAGCAATGATGAGAGCGGGAGCATGGTTGCAAAATGCTTCTACTTCTGCCAGAATTAATTTGTACACCAATACCAGGTCTGATTGGTTGGTCGGTCCAAGTTTTGATCTCAGTACCGGAGCTGGGGAAATTGCGATGACCACCAGTGCCTACGATTTTGACAATGTCTCTATTTTTAGCGGGATGGGTTCTGATGATGCAGTCCACGTTCTTGCTTCTACTGACGGAGGAACGACTTGGTCCGCAATATACACTTGGAATACCGCTAATTTGCCCACCTTATCCATGTCTGAGACCGTCATTGATCTAACGGCTTATTCCGGGCAAACGCCCAAATTTGCCATTTTGGCGAGTGAGGGTTCGGTTAATGATGCGGAGGACTATTATTTTGATATTGATAATTTTGCGGTCAGAGATGCTTCTTTTGTTCCCATCGAATTGCTGTACTTTCAAGCCCATGCTGTCGAAAATAGCATCAAATTAGAGTGGGCCACCGCAAGTGAAAGCAGCAATCGAGGATTTGAAATACAAAAGAGCATTGATGGACAAGTTTGGAGTCGCTTGGATTATGTCCAGGGGCAAGGCAATTCTCATAGCAGGCAAGCGTATAGTTATTTAGATACTCAACCCTTTGCGGTACAAAATTACTATCGAATCAAGCAGGAAGATTGGAATGGAAAAATAGATTATTTACCGATCCAGATTGTGGAGATGAAAAAGGATATTCCCGAAGCTATTTATATTTTCCCTAATCCGGTCGAGGAGAAGTTGAGCATCGCCAATGCCCAAGGGCTAGGCTTGATTTATAATTTGACTGGACAATTGATTAAGGAAGTATGGTTATCCGATGAGCGCAACGATGAAGTTTCGGTCATGGAAGTAAACGATGGTGTTTACTTCTTTATCTTGACGAATTTAGCTGGAGAACGTGTAAAGAGAAGACTTGTAAAACATTAATTGGCCAAAGAAGGTTTTCCAGCTTAAGTACCACCTTACACGATGTAGTAAGGTGGTATTTTTTTCATTGGATGAATCGAAATGATGGAAGTCCATCGAAAAGACGATTGGACTTTACGATTTGGTTTTTTGAAGTCGAATGGTACAAAATATTCAGACTCGTTTACTAAAGGATTGCTGGCTAACCGCCAACAATCAAAGAGGAGACGTCTACCTCATTGCATTGAAAGAGTGGAGTGAACTTTTACGTATGCCTTAAAGGTGAGCAAAATCTGGATAAGAGGTTTGACCAATTCAGGCAAAAAGTTGAGGATTGGAAGCAAAATTTGGCAATGAATTTGACGATTCGTTGCAGTTGATGCAATTTAATATTGTATAAAGTGTTGATGTATAGTTGATTAGATGTTGCATTTGCGGGTGTGAATATACGCCGGGTTAAAATGGATAACAGCTCCACATTTAGCCTTTCCAATAAACAAACTTGCCCAAAAGACTGTTAATTGTAGTTATTTTCGACTGCCTTTTGTCCAAACAATCAATTCATATGGGCATTAAAATCAATTAGGCCAATTTGGTGATTGCTCAGCTCTCCTGCTATTTCCCGCTCTTTGACGATTTTCGACATGAAATTAAACCAGTCATAACTATTGGGTTCCATTTTTTCGTCTGTTGGTACTTGATGTTGTCTTAAGGGGATGATGCTAGCGGCAAAATCTACCATGACGCCTTTGATAAAGCGTTCTCGGTATTCCACCGGGGTATCGTCAATTGAAAAAAGAAAGCGAATGCCTTTTTCTTGAGAAATGTCGAGCACCACTTTTTTCTCTTCTGGTGCATCAATAACGTAGGTCGCATTTTGCTCGGGTAATCGGACTCGTTTGAGCTCCTGCTCCGGAAGTATTCTGGTCTGTCTCAATACATAACCTGTCATGTACGTTTCGTAGCCATTCATCAGGTCATTGAGCTTGTTTAAATAGTCGAAACTTTTGGATTGATGAAAATGGGGATCTTGCTCGGTACTCCACCACATGGCAAATCTACCCGCAATTTTGGCCCCTTTGTCATGCCTTAAATCAGCCAGTTGGAAGGGCTCAATAATGGGTTTGGGCGTATATCCCTCGTAGATTGGAATGGAGCTAAAATAAATTAAGTTGGGATAAGGTGTTCTTGCTACGTGCTTGACCAAATCTTTGTATTTTAAAAGATCTTCTTCCTGATAGATAAAATAGAGGGAATACTTCGCTACTCCAAGCGTACAAACAACGGGCACGGTCAAGGCTCCCTCTTCCAAAAGGGTAGTGTGCATCACACTATATTTAAAGGCTTCTCCCTTGGCCTTGGCAATTTTCTCCATCGCTGCAATGGCCAATATTCCATCTACTCTTACCTTGCCCGCTATGCCAAGTTCTATATCACCCAGTCCAAATTCATTGGCATTGTTGATGAATTGATTTTGTTTTTTTGCACCTCCGGTCTGGGAGGCCTTGGATTGTTTTTTCTTTCCGAATAGTTTGTCAAAAAAGCCCATATTTTGTTGTTTATTTTTTTCGATTATAAAGTGCTATCAACGGTATCGTTTTACCTTTGGGC
>JBCCSR010000770.1:0-3573 GCA_039199865.1 Bacteroidota bacterium | reverse complement strand
GGGGTAGACTTCAAAATGGGCTACTCCCCCGAACGCATTGTACCAGGAGATAAAGTCCGGACCCTCACCAAAATTCTAAAAATTGTTTCCGGTTCTGATGATGAAGCATTAGAAGAAATTTCTAAAGTTTATCAAAAAGTCATTGAAGCAGGGGTGTACCACGCACCGAGCATTAAAGTGGCGGAAGCTGCGAAAGTGATTGAAAACACCCAACGTGATTTGAATATTTCTCTGATGAATGAATTGGCCATTATTTTCGATCGGATGAATATTGACACGAGAGAGGTATTAGAGGCTGCCGGTACAAAATGGAATTTTCTCAAATTCTATCCTGGCCTGGTTGGTGGTCATTGCATTGGCATTGATCCCTATTACCTCATGTACAAATCTCGTCAACTGGGGCATGAACCTCAAGTAATACTGAGTGGCCGTCGGATCAATGACCAGATGTCGGGTTTTATTGCCAAAAAAATGGTCCAGACCCTCATTCAATTGGGGAAAACACTGCAGCAAAGTAAAGTCTTAGTCTTGGGCATTACGTTCAAAGAAAATGTATCGGACATTCGAAACTCTAAAGTGGTAGATTTAGTGAAAGAATTGGAGGACTATTCCTTGAAAGTACACGTGATCGATCCATTTGCAGAAGCCGAAGAGGTCGAACGAGAATATGGTATTCAGACCATCGTTGCTCCCCAAGGGACCTATGATGCCATTATTGTGGCCGTTGGACATCACCAGTTTGTTGAACTGGAATACGCTGACTTTACGAATTGGTCAAAGGGGCAAGCCATCATTTTTGATATCAAAGGCATTTATTCCGCTAAAGCAATGGAAGGAGCATTGTACTGGCGACTGTAAGCAATGAAGAAGTTCGCACTAATTGGGGCGGCCGGATATATTGCTCCTCGACATATGAAAGCAATCCAGGACACGGGACATCAACTGGTGGCGGCTTTCGATCCCTGCGATTCGGTGGGCATCATTGATCGCTATTTTCCCGATGCTGCTTTTTTTACCGAGTTTGAACGCTTTGACCGGCACATAGAGAAATTGCGGAGAGAAGGAAATGCCGTTGATTATGTAAGTATATGTTCTCCCAATTATTTACACGACGCTCATATTCGTTTTGGACTTAGGGTAGGAGCGAGCGTGATCTGCGAAAAACCAATGGTGCTCAATCCTTGGAATGTGGATGCCCTGGAAGATTTAGAACAAGACTATCCCGGCCAAGTCTACAACATTTTACAATTGCGTTTGCATCCCAACGTCATTGCTTTGAAAGAGAAGGTCGCTCAAAGTGCACCAGATCAACACTATCGGGTAGACTTACAATATTTTACCTCAAGAGGAAAATGGTATCAAGTGAGTTGGAAAGGGGAGGAGAGTAAATCTGGAGGCATTGCCACCAATATCGGCATTCACTTCTTTGACATGCTACAATGGGTATTTGGAAAGGTAGAAAGCTCAAAAGTAGTAGAGTACGGACCCCTAACTGCAAGTGGAGTTCTCCATTTACAAAAGGCAGAGGTCAATTGGTTGTTGAGTGTCGATTACAATCGTATTCCGGAGGAGATCAAAACGACTGGAGCAAGAACACATCGCCAACTGCAGATCGGAGGAGAAACTTTCGAGTTCAGCGGAGGGTTTACGGAACTGCACACGCAGAGCTATGAAGAAATTTTGCGGGGAAATGGCTTTGGCATTTCCGAAGTCAGGGCCGCTATCGATTTAACCGCTGCAATTCGCAATAGCCAATAAGAGACCGACTCAATCAATGCTTCGCCTTTTCCTCACTTTAATTGCTCTGATTGTAGAACCCTTTTTAAAAATTGGGGCTCATTTCTTGTCTTTCGCACTCAATAAGAATGGGAATGCTGCGGCTGCATTGATTCGAGGACGGATTTATGGTTGGTATTGGGGCTGCAAACGATTGAAACTCGAACACAATGTGCTTTTTGTTTATCCCAAACACATTTCTCTTGCGGATGGGGTAACCATTTACAATAATGTCAATATCAGTGCGCATCCGAATGGAACGGTCAGGATTGGCCAACGATCACACATTGCCAAAGATTCTATCATCGCAGGTTACGCAGGTGTGACAATTGGTGAGGCCTGTAGTATCTCCTCTGGAGTACGCATTTACACTACTAGCAATGGAATTAAAGACGTAGATCGTCCGATGGTCGAGCAAAGAGAAATTGCGCCGGTCAGTATTGGAAATAATGTGTTGATTGGTGCGAATGTAGTTGTTTTACCGGGCGTAGTGATTGGCGATCACAGTGTTATTGCTGCGGGTTCGGTCGTCAACAAAAATGTTGGTGCCTACGAAATTGTAGGAGGGCAACCGATCAGATTGCTTAGAAATAGATTAGGAAACGAGGCAAAAGAAATATCATGAGTTGGTCGGAGCGATTGCGGAAAAAGATAAATGATTTTGAGTTTTTGGAATTGTTGAAGGGAGGTTCGATTGCTTTGATTTTAAAGATCGTCGGAACCCTGCTTTTCTATGCGCTGACCCTGATTATAACCAACTCAAAAGGGGCTTCTGACTATGGCGAATT
Source organism: Bacteroidota bacterium (assembly GCA_039199865.1). GTDB lineage: Bacteria > Bacteroidota > Bacteroidia > Chitinophagales > Saprospiraceae > JALZUU01. The sequence goes on along the minus strand of JBCCSR010000770.1, from coordinate 1,009 downwards.
TGCTTTTTTTATCACCACTACCAAAGTGCTCAGCATCATTTTGGTTTTTGGAACAGATACTTCCGCGCTACGGACGATTGCTCGGAATATCGATACGCCAAGAGCACCGGAGGTGGTCAATAGCTTGTCGAAAAGCTACGAAGTTATTTTACTTTTTGGTGCGCTAATCCTAATTTCTGCTCTCTTATTCCAAGAGCAACTGTGCCGTTTGCTTGATGTGGAGCCTTATTATCTTTTTGCCATTTGTCTGGTCGCTTTACTCTTTGGCCTTGTAAAAGTACACGCGCAGGCATTTCGCGGTTTAAAAAAGATTGCACATTATGGTATCATCGAGTTTGCGCTTATTTCCTTACTGACCCTATTGGGAATTGCCATTTTGGTGCTTGGCAAGCAATCGCTCGATTTGTTTGGGTTGATTGTCATTTATTTTGGTGCCGTTTTACTGACGGCTCTATTCAGCTTTATTGCTTGGTTGAAGGTCACAGGTATGGGAGGAAGCGCATTGTTGCGATCGATGATGGATACCTCCTTTAAGAAATTGATGGCCTACATTCAATTTTCTTCTTCCTTTTTGCTGGCGACGTCAATCACGATGTTCTCGTTTTGGCTCATGCAGTTTTTGCTTAAGTATTACCACAGCTCCGTAGAAGTAGGGATTTACGATATTGTTTCCAAATTGTGTATGTTTATTACCCTACCTTTGTTTGCGGTTAGTGCCATCATTGCTCCCAAATTATCTTCTAATTACTCGGGCAATGAGATGAAACGCTTCAACGCTAATGTTCGACAAGGGACTTTGCTGTCTTTGAGTTTAGGGGGGCCAGTTGCACTGTTTCTTTTGTTGTTTCCAACCTTTAGCTTGTCTCTTTTTGGAGAAGAATTTACTTCGGGAGCTTTGGCTTTGAAGATATTAATTTTGGGTTATTTCTTCAATGTTGCTTCGGGTCCATTGAGTCTTGCATTGCAAATGGCCAATCACGAAAAAATATTTAGAAATATTGTATTTGCC
>JBCCSR010000769.1:0-3581 GCA_039199865.1 Bacteroidota bacterium | reverse complement strand
TTGATCTTTTTCAATCCTTTCAACAAGCTATTGTCCATTTTTGCTTTGTACTGATCAAAGTGTTGCAAAGCCGGAGCATGCCAAGCTCCACAAACGACTGCAATATTCTGAAAACCTTTCCGTTTTGCATCCCGAATGCTTTTGCGCATAAATGCCTCTCGCAGTTTTTCTCTGGGAGGAATGACTTCATCCAGATCCTTGCGTAAAGTGCCCATCAATTCTACCAAGGCCGGAAATACATTTCCATCACTCGCTTGCTCTTCAAAAGTAATTTCCCACCAACGTTCACGGTCTTCATAACCAGCAAGTTGGGCCAAGTAACCCAATGGATCCGCAAAAATTCGTTTTTGTTCGGAGCTTAAATCGGCATACTTCGTTTCCTCTGGCAAGACAGACAATTGCCGATTTTGCTGGTCTGCATCATTTAAAGCAAAGTGAATCCCCTGTGGCAAATCAATCAATTGAACGGGGAGGTTTTCGCTCAAGGCATATTTTACGGCTTGCCATTCCGGTGAAAAATCGGCAAATGGGAAATAAGCCGCCTGGCTCAACTGCTTTGGATTGTAGAGCAACATGGCTAGAGGTGGAATAAGGGCCTCATCGGAAATGAGGGGAATTAAGTTCTGGGCATCGGCAGGCCCTTCAATCAACAGCACATCTGGCTGAATGATTTTCAGCGCCCGCAACATACTACGAGCAGAACCTGGTCCGTGATGCCTAATGCCTAAGACGTGTAAATTCAATGTGCAATAATTATATTAACTCTCGACAAGCTCGATACAAATCATTCCAATCTTTGCGTTCTCGAACGACCGTTTCTAAATACTCCTTCCAAACCAAGGTATCTTGAACCGGATCTTTGACGACGGCTCCGGTAATTCCTGCCGCTAAATCATCCGCTTTCATTTTTCCATCTCCAAAATGTAAAGCTAAAGCCTGCCCGCTATTGACCACTGAAATGGCTTCCGCCGTACTCAGGGTGCTGCTTGGCGATTTGATCTTGGTTCGTCCATCTTCTGTTTTCCCGTTTCTCAATTCCCTAAAAATGGTGACCAAACGCTGGATCTCTTTTTCGGGTGCTTTTGCGTTTTTCAATTCGAGATTGGCACCAATTTTTTCCACTCTGGTTTTGACAATTTTTACCTCTTCTTCCAGACTCGTGGGCAAAGGCATAACAACAGTGTTGAACCGTCGCCGTAAGGCACTCGACAATTCGTTGACCCCTTTATCGCGGTCATTGGCAGTTGCAATCAAATTAAAGCCCCGAACAGCTTGTACTTCTTTATTGAGCTCGGGAACAGGCAGGATCTTTTCCGAAAGGAGGGTAATCAACGTATCCTGCACATCAGCAGGAATACGCGTCAACTCTTCCACTCTGACAATTTTCCCGTCCTGCATAGCTTTCATCACTGGGCTAGGCACTAAAGCTGCCTCGGAAGGGCCCGCAGAAAGGAGCTGGGCATAATTCCAACCATAGCGCAAAGCCTCCTCTGCCATTCCGGCCGTCCCCTGAATCAATAAGGTAGAATCACCGGAGATGGCGGCGGCGAGATGCTCGCTCAACCACGTTTTTGCCGTCCCAGGAATGCCAACTAACATTAAGGCCCGATCCGTTGCCAGAGTAGCAACAGCAATTTCAACTAGCCGACGATTGCCAAAATATTTGGTTTCTATTTCGGTACCGTCCGATAGTTTGCCCCCCAGCAAGTAAGTCATGACTGCCCAGGGAGAAAGTGCCCAGTTGCTCGGTCGAACTCTATCATCCAATTTGGCCAAGGCCTTTAGCTCTTTGGCGTAAGCCGTTTCGGCGTGTTGACGGAGTATTTTTGCTTTTTGTTTTGCCATAAATGTGAAATTGATCTTATCGCTCACGTCTTTCAGAAAAAGCGTTGGATAGGCGATCCAGATTTATAAATTTTATCCAAGATTTTATTCTAAAAACCAAAAGCTGTGCATTTTCAATTTAGCCTTCAAACTCCTCTCTCATCTGCTCTCTAAATTTTAAAGTACTTAGAAATGCCTCGATATCTTTCTCCCAAGCACCCCAAACCGGATGCTCTCTTGGCCAAGCAGCATTTACTGCAGGAAATAAATACGGAGGAATGCGATAGGCGGCAATTTTAATGATTTGTCGAAGATTCCAGCCGCCCCAAGCCGTTGCCTCGTCGGAGGCCAACCAATCTCGAAACAAGGGAATAAACGTTGCCGTCAATGCTTTGCTCCAATTTTGCTGCTCCAATTTCAACAAGCGATCTAAAGGAGTATTTTCCTCGGGGATGGTAGCCAACTGTTGCAAATGATGGCTTGCCAATTGATTAAACAAAGCATTTGGCAATACTTCCAACAAGAGATCGGCGGCCGAGTTGTTCCAAAGATTTTCCTGTTCTTCAGCCAGCCAGCTTTGAGCCAGTACTTTGAGCCAGTCCTCATTGCGATGTAAAGCAGTAGCCTGACAAATTGCTTGCAGCAACAATTCTGCGTAATCATTCCTCAACAGTACCTCCAAACATTCTTTGACCTCCATTTCCAATTTTTCTTGCCAAAAGCACGGATTCACCATCGCTACCAACTGTACCAAACGACTTGCCTTCAAACCTCCCCGATACCATTGTAGGCTGGGATTGATTCCATCGCGGATCATCTGATCCTCCACCTGATCGGGTAAATTAAATTCCAGTTGTCCATCTTGCGCCTTACAAAGTTGATGCAATCGTTCTTGCATTCTTTGTTGTAATGCTGCACCGGGAAGTTGCGCCAACAAGCGAGCAGCAATGGGTCGAATGGATTTTTGCCCCTCGTCCAGACAAGTTTCCAGGAAAGCCTCATCTACAGGACATACTTTGAACTCCAAACATTTTAAGAATGCTTTTTTGCTGGTGAGGCTTTCTGTCGCCCAGGTCGCCTGTAGCAATTCGATCGACTTTGGTGGGTCGGTTTCCCGCAAATGACGAAAAAGCCCCAATCGTTCTGCTCTGCCACTCGTCTCCCAAAGTGCGGGATGTTGCGGAGCATTCAAATGCTTCCACGCTGGATTTTGATCAATCAACCAAAGCCCACGCTGACCAATACATGGGCGCAACTGTTCCCAGGACTCCGGGGATTTTTGAGCTTGTTCAATCAATTCAGGTAGCATTTCAGGAGGTAGTATCTGTTGGTGTTGGACCAATAGGTCGATAAATTCAACCAATGCAGGTGCTTGCTTACCGTAGCGTATTTCGTGCAACATTTGACTGGCTTTGGGGCTACAAATGGTCTCCTCCTGATAATCATCTGTAGAGGGAAAAGCGCCAGTATATTGGTCCAGTTGCCGTCCCGCCTTTCGCATCATGTGGAAAACCCCTCCCCCTTCTAAGACAACTTCAGCAGCATCCTGATTCACATCTATTCCAAGCTCCTCCAAAGCCGCTTGATGATCTGATCCCAATTGATGTCGATCTGTCCCCAAGAGCGCTATATTGACCAAAGCCTTCCAAAGCAACATGATGTATTTCTTTTTTTAATTCTTTGAACAAAGTAAATGGAAAAATAGCCGTTTGATCAAAGAAGGTCGTTTTTTGGAACCGAAAGATAGGAAATCCCAC
>JBCCSR010000768.1:0-3582 GCA_039199865.1 Bacteroidota bacterium | reverse complement strand
ATTTGACCTTCGCCAATTTTTTCATGGAACGCATGAAGTCCTTTTCCTTATACCGCGACCTCTACCAATACCCCCAACAACAACCCAACAATACACATTCATTTTTTGAAAAAGAAAAAGAAATCAGAGCGACCCTGACTCAACTTAAATGGAAACGCTTTTTTGAAGCAGTCCAAAAGGATCACGCGATGCTGAATAAAAAAATTGATCAACAACTAGATCAACTGGAACAATTGTATCAGACCTACCAAAGAGATTTCCCCATGCATTATGCGGCTAAGATGCAGCTGGACTTCAAGCCAATTGAGACGAGTCTAAGTCTGCTCCGTCAACCCAAGCATCAATCAAAAACAATTGTACAATTCGCTCAAACAAAGGATGCCTTGTTTACCCTGCTGCTTCGAAAAGATACTTGTATTTTTCTTAAAACGCCAAAAGACGACTTATTCAATAACAATGTACTTGAATTCCAAGAACAACTGAGCCAGTCCCACTTAATTGGAGTCGATTCGTTCTACCAAGAATTTACTCAGCGTTCGCATCAATTGTACCAAAAATTGTGGGCACCCATTGCACCTTTCCTCCCCAGAGCGAGTCAAATCATCCTGATTCCGGACGGAGCGCTCAGTCAACTCCCCTTTGAAGTTTTGATTCGACAAAGCCCTACAAAGGATACAAAAATCAATTATAAAAAATTGGATTACCTAGTAAAAGAATGGACGATAGAATATGCGACTTCTTTAAAAACGTATTTGTACAAAACCCAAAACCAGTCCCCGCTCCCGTCCTCTCCTAAAATATTAGCCTTTGCCGATGCCAAAAATAGTCAAAGCAAAAAGGGAATCTTTGCACTAAGAGATAGTAGTTTAAGTCGCTTACCCGGCAGCGAAAGAGAATTGTTGGCCATCCAACAGCTGTATGGCACAAAGGAGAACCATTTCTTTTTTGGGGAAGAAAGCAATCAAAAAAATTTTCGACGCTACAGCCAACAAGCCTTTGATATTTTACATCTCGCCTTACACGCCAAAGCAGATGAGACGCATTGGCTGAAAAGCAAACTCTATTTGCGACAAGCTCAAAGTAAGGCGAGTAAAAATAATCGGCACGATCCCATTTTGGGGCATGAGCTATCCAATCTTAACTTATCCATTCCTCTAGTAGTACTCAGTGCTTGCCAAACGGCCAAAGGAATTGAATTCGTGGGGGAAGGCACGCAAAGTTTGGCCCGCGCTTTTTTGAAAGCAGGAACGGGAAAAGTCATTTCTTCTTTTTGGAATATCAACGATCACACTACCAGTGAGTTAATCAGTTATTTTTATCATCACCTAAAAGCAAGTCACAATATTACTACTGCCTTGACCAAAGCCAAACTGGACTATCTCAATAAAAAAGATGACTATCTGTCTTTTCCCGGATTTTGGGCAGCTTTGATTTGCCTCAACTAGTACCAAGTGACTTTGAACTCCATCCCATTAATACCTCGTTTCATCGTACCAGTCTAACTTCCAAGATTTTTCGTCCGGTACATCTGAACAAGCTCCTCCGGCTACAATATGAACGCCATATCTTGAGTCAAAAGAAGTGACGTCGTATTTTGAAGGATTGCACAAATAAATGCCCAGCCGTTCTCCACGTTCATAATTTTCCAAATACCTTTCATTGGTCAACTTGTCCTCCAAATCTGTCAGGAAGTCGCTCAATTCTGCTGCGTTATTGAATTGGCAAAAACTAGCAGTACTTTCGGTAGTAATGCTTAGCATGTAAAAACTAAAGATATTATTGTTCCCATCCAGCATCCCAAAAAGAGGAACCTTATCTAAACCAAAAGAGGTCGTCGGTAGACAGCCCTCTCGCCCTCCTACTTTAATGCCTCCGACCACTCCGGCCGCCTCACTGGTGTAGTGATAATCAGGTTTGATATAGGACCTTAAAGTCATGCTATCCGTCAAGGTGAGTTTCCTTTGGATGGGAAGATGAACATTCAAAAGCGCCAATCCATAATAACGAATATTGTCTTCATCGGGCTCCCCACCTGGCCAAGTTTGTACCAATACCTGTGGCGTTTTATTGTCATCTAACCAGAGGTATTTGAATTCTGGGGGAATTCTCAAATAGCAGAAATTGAAGAAAAAGGTTCGGTCTTCGAGTCCAGTCAAATCCAAATCCTTAAAGACGGGTTGCCCGTCAACGATTTCATAATCCCGAAAATATAGAAAGCGATGATTGGGCATTCCTTGGATTTGCACAAAGCCAAAATAGGAAGGCTTTGGTAAGTCTTCCGTGGAGACTGCTGCTAATTTTCCGGAAAAAAGTTTGTCTCCAAAGGAGGTAAAATTGGGGTTAGAGGGGGATGGCATGGTTTAATTTTTTGTGTTGAATGTTCTAATTCTACTTCGTAGCAGAACGCTTCAAAGTGATGTATAAAATTTAAATTTCATTCTTTTTGTTCAGATTTATAGAATTCGTTATTACCAAAAAAACCAATAGCCCAAGCGTAGGTAGTATCCTGGATACTACCATCGTAATAAATATCTGTTACACAATGTACTCCATAGTTATCACGTGAAACCTTTACCTCATACTTTTTATAATCATACATTGCAATCCCCAATTTATCATCTGCCCTTGAAGGCTTTGCCTTTTGAATGATATCAGTAAGACAGAGCAAATCCTCTTTAGTATCGAATTGAAAATAGCCGATTGTTTGATCGGTACCGACCGTCATCATGTAATATCCGGTCAACGATTTTTCTTTTACACTGATATCAGTTAATTCAAAAAAAGGAATTTTGTCTTGGCCAAAAGTTGCGAAAGTTTCGCAACCGCGAGGTCCACCGATCTTCTGAGGTATGTCATACTTAGACCAACAGCCTTGCAAATATTTATTATAGGTAAAGAAGGTTTGACTGCCGGTGGCATAATGATAATTGGGTTTTATAAAAGTCTTCGCAGCGAAAGAAGTGTCCAGCCTGTTATATCTTCCTCCTCTTTCCTCAACCGGATGAATATTCAAAAGCAACAAACCGTAATAATTGGTATCCACTTCACTCTTTAGTTTTTGATAAGGAATAATCGAGGTTCGATCATGATTCAATACCCGATACTCTAATTCAAATGGTATTCTCGCAGTAGTCAAATTAAAATAATACAACTGATTTTCCTCGGGAATAAAATCGATAAAACTCACTACTTCATTGGCATCTACCTGATAATCCCGAAAATACATCAACTCAATCGAACCACTATCCGCAACATTATTCATCCCTTTTATTCTTAAAAATCCGATAAAATCGTTTGCAGAGACCGATTTACCACTTTCCAAAAAGCCCTTGTATGGTGCATGTCCAATAAATAGCGAAGGATTGTTAGTAGATGTAGAATCTGTTTCTGGCACTTGTTCTTGGTCTGGCTTTCCTTTCCTGTTCTTAGTTGTTTGATCTACCTCATCGCAAGACCAAAGGAATAACGCTCCTGCCAAGCCCAAAAACAAGCAGAATAAACTAGGCTTAAAAAAAAATATTTTAAATAATCCTGAAGTTATGTTATGGTCCATGTTCTTGAATGTAATTGAGATGAACAAGT
>JBCCSR010000767.1:0-3583 GCA_039199865.1 Bacteroidota bacterium | reverse complement strand
GAATGGTTGCCAGCAAAGGTCCACTGTCCTCCAAATTGATTCAAGGGCATGGCCAAGGCCTTTGCTGGCAACCATTCAACTCCCCCAAAGCAGCAGGACGCTCTGCGAGGTTTGTTGACTTACTTAAAAACAGAGCAATCCGCGGTGGACCTTCACTTGTCTTTGGAACGATTTGCAGCAGACTTAGAAAAGGGGCTTTATTTCGATTCGAATATTCCCGTCGGATATGGTTTGGGCAGCTCTGGGGCCTTGACTGCCGCGGTGTTTGATCGTTTTTACGAGGGCGCCGAGGTGGTAGACCTACCTTTGCTCAAAGAAAAAATGGCTCAAATCGAAGCACATTTCCACGGGGCTAGTTCGGGGATTGATCCTCTAATTTGTTATTTGAGAACCGCCATCATGATGGAATCGACCAGTCAATTGAGGCGCGTAAATATTCCCGACTGGACTCAAGAAGCGGGGCAGCTTTTTTTACTCAATACACAGCTGCCTCGACAAACGGGGCCCTTAGTCAATATTTTTCGGGAGAGATGTCAGGAGGAATATTATCGGCTGCATTGCGAAACGGAATTGGCTCCTCTGACGAATGATGCAATTCATGCTTTCTTGCAAAAGAACTGGGATTTGCTCTTCCCTTGTGTACACGAGATCAGTCATTTTCAATTCCGCTACTTTGATGCAATGATTCCCAAGGCCTTTCGCTCGATTTGGTTGGATGGCTTGGGGGCTGACCTGTATAAACTCAAGCTCTGTGGAGCAGGTGGTGGTGGTTTTATTTTAGGGTTTACCAATGATTGGATTGAGACGCAGCGGGCTTTAAAAGATTATCAACTCTTGAAAATACGCTGATCAATTATTGGAGCCAGCTCCATTGCTGGGCATAAAAAAAGAGCAGTCTCCCTTTGCAAGAAAACTGCCCTTTCGAAATACAGTCCTAACTTCTCTCATTCGTCCAGTCCAAATCACAAATAAATGCGGCCGAACAAATATCGGAGAAGATATATTGGTTAATGGTTGATTTATTGTGCGAGGACCAAGTTGATGCTTAGATCGAACTCGTCGTAGATGGTTTTGTCTCCTAAGTTATCGAAGAAACTTCCAGAACCATAGCGGATATTGAATTCAGATCGGTCGATCGTGGTGCTTGCAGTAGCGGTCTTTCCATCACTAGCATCGTTTACCATTGCTTGAAATTTGATGGATTTGGTGATGCCTTTGATCGTTAAATCGCCAATGATTTTATAGTCACCAGTCTTTCCACGAGAAACAACTTTGGTAATTTCGAAACGTGCAGTTGGAAACTCAGCTACGTTAAAAAAGTCAGTAGACTTGAGATGGCCTTCCAATTTTGTTTTTCCACCTCCTTTCAAATCTGTACAATCTAGGCTAGTCATATCAATATCGAAGCTTCCCCCAGAGAGTTGATTGTCCGTATAAGTGAGTTCGCCATTTTTGAGCGTAAGCGTACCTTCATGTGATCCTGTTACTTTGTATCCTTTCCAAAAAACCTGACTTTTACCAAGGTCTACCTTGTAAATGGCTTCCGTTGGAGGAGTGGTGAATGCTGAGCTGACAAAAGCAATGGTAAGGAGTAGGCCGAATAATTTTAAAGCGTTCATTTTCGAAATTTTTTTGAATAAATGGTTGATTAAATGATGGATAAATGTTTATGCTAATCGAATTTTATCGAGTAGATTATTGAATTGACGTATTTCTTCGCTATCCAATTGGCCAAGGATATGGTCCAAGTGCTGATTCTTTTCTTCAATCTCTACCAAGAGCTGTAAGCCCTTTTCACTGATGACAACGTCTACGAGTCGTTTGTCGCGCGGACAATCCTGTTTTTCGACTAGCCCTTTCTTGTACAGACGATTGACGACCCTCGAAGCATCCGACATCTTGTCGATCATCCGCTCTCGAATGGTGGAAGTCGATATGGCTTCGCCTGCTCCTTTCAGAATTCGGAGTACATTGAACTGTTTGATGGTCAAATCAAAAGGGTGGAAAAAATCCCGCAATTGCTCCATTAGCCAGCTGTGCGAATAAAGCAAGTTGACAATTCCCTTTTGATAGTTATTGCGGAAGGGACGAGTTTGATGTATTGCTGTTTCTATTTTCATAAATTTGATGTTTAAACATCGAAGTTGCAACATTGTTTAGGAGAAAACATTTTTTTCCAAAAAAATCTTGATGAAAAGGGGAGTAACTGGTCCTAAAAAATCAACAAGCCTTGCAATCGACTTTGCAAGACTTGTTGATAAGTTGATAAAGATGTCATTACCTTGATGTTGTCGTCATCAAGGGCGCAGTTGTTTTAGCGCGCCCGACCAAATTTCTGTATCCAGTAATTGGGAAACATTCCGATCTTTCCTGCATTGTGACAACCTGCATGGGTCCACTCAGGATTCATCAACGTCTTTCGATGACCTCGATTGGGAATGCCTTCATCAATCAATAGGGTAATGACCGAACCTCTTACCGTCGACATTCCGGCAACCAGGTTTTCGTTTCCGTTGGCCATCTCTGAACAAGCGCTTTTCACCCGGTCCCAGGGCCACGAGCCATCCTGTCCTTGATGATTGATATCTCCCAAGGGGCGCTGGTCATCGGCATGGGCTTTGGCCGCTTGGTAGATGCATTCTGCGGGTTGAAGAATGGACAACTTGGGGGACGCTTGTAGCGCTCTAATGAGTTCTTCGACAACATTTTGATCGATGGGAAAGCCACCTCTAGCGCGTTCGGCCGCAACAAAATCACGAATGTATTGAGCATAGGCAGCAGGATCGCCACGCATCAAATTAATTTCGTCGATCATCGACAACTCTTCTCTATTCATTGAAGTATTGGTATTGATTGAGGCAGAAGGACTTGTTGAACTTGAGTTTGGATTTTCACTGGGTCCAGTGGTACCGGTTGGCTCAGTGGGGCGAGTACTTACCGAGTTTGCGCCCGTGCTATTGACATTGCTTCCAATGGTTCCCACTTGATCTACATTGGAATTGGCATTAAAAGCGATTCTATCACAAGTACAATCGCTTGAGTACAAAATAGAACCGGGAGTCGGTTCTTCTCCAAAGCGCATGGCATTGAACTCCCGAAAACGTTGCTCAGTATAGCCATATAATTGTGCGAGGGACGCCATCGACTCACCACTACGGACCACGTGGCGATTGCCCGATTGCTTTGTAGATGGATAATATTGAGTTGTAATGGACGGAGCCAGGGTAGCACTGGTATTTGCTCCGGTATTGGTGTTGACACTCGTTTGGCGATTGGATGCAGGACTAGGCTGGCTAACGATCAACTCCTGACATTTGGATAGTCGATCATTGTAGGACATATTATTCCAAGTTAGAAGGGACTCTATCGAAATATTGTAATTCAGGGCAATGCGGTAGGCCGTTTCTCCCGCTTGAACCACGTGGATGCCCGATCGAGAAGCGTTGGGACACTGCGCTGAAATAGGATTAGAGGTCAACAGGCTAACTGCCAGCATAAAACAAAGAGAAAGTATCCGGTTCATGGTTTTTAAAATTATTTAAAAGGTTAAGGATTTGAGTTGATTCGCTTCGCTCAATTTTGG
>JBCCSR010000766.1:0-3586 GCA_039199865.1 Bacteroidota bacterium | reverse complement strand
GGCGGAAGATAAAATTGTTGAACTTACCTGTTTGCAAGTGATAGGCAAAACGGGTGGAATCAAACCCGGTAAAGCGCCCTGCATCGATACCACCAAACCCATGCACACAGAATGGTTGCGCAAAAAAGTTGAGGAACATCAACCTCGACAGATCGTCAAATATCCTTTTCGCAAAAACGATTGGGCCTATCTGTATAAAACCAAAACGAGCCGCATCCTCTACGATTGCCAGGGCTATCTGGTTTGCGAAGCAAAAAATGGTGACGAAAATGATTGTGTCGATACCTATTTACAATATCTTCGCGACGGAAAGATCGTCTTTCAAGACGAAGGCCCCGGGAATTAATCTAAAATCTAATTGCTAATACATGAATCCAAACTTAGATCCTAGCGAAGAACAGCTGGATGGAGAAGATCGGCAGGTAGAAAAGGCGCTACGCCCTAAAGCATTGGAAGATTTTAGTGGGCAGCCCAAAATCGTTGAAAACCTCAAGGTATTTATCGCTGCTGCCCGACTACGTGAAGAAGCGCTAGATCACGTTTTACTCCACGGTCCTCCGGGTTTGGGAAAAACCACTCTTTCTTACATCATCACCAACGAACTCGATGCCAACATGAAACTGACCTCCGGGCCCGTTCTGGAAAAACCTGGAGATCTGGCGGGTTTGCTGACCAATTTGGAGGAAGGCGACGTCTTATTCATCGACGAAATTCATCGACTCAATACCGTGGTGGAAGAATACCTCTATTCCGCTATGGAGGATTATCGCATCGACATCATGATCGATAGTGGTCCCAATGCACGAAGCATCCAAATCAGCCTTAACCCCTTTACGCTGATCGGAGCGACCACTCGAATGGGTTTGCTCACCGCACCAATGCGAGCGCGCTTCGGCATCACCTGCCATTTGGATTATTACGATACGGCCACTTTGGAAAACATCATCAAACGTTCTGCGGGCATCCTCAACATTCCCATTACCCATGAGGGAGCCAGCGAAATCGCCAGAAGAAGTCGAGGGACGCCCAGGATTGCCAATGCCTTACTGCGACGAATTCGCGATTTTGCCCAAATTAAAGGAGACGGTACCATCGGGGTGGAAATTGCACAGTATGGTTTGGAAGCGCTCAATGTAGATAGTCGTGGACTGGATGAAATGGACAACAAAATCCTATCTACTATCGTCCATAAATTTAAGGGAGGTCCCGTCGGCATTAACACCTTGGGAACGGCCGTTGGAGAAGAAGCGGGAACGATTGAGGAAGTCCACGAACCCTTTTTGATTATGGAAGGCTTTATCCAAAGGACGCCTCGGGGTCGAGAAGTGACGGCCAAGGCCTATGAACATTTAGGTATCGTCCCTCCTTCAAAAACGGGGACCCTGTTTTAGTGAGAAGCTATGGATTAATGATTTCTACCTCGACTCCTCTGCTCATCGCTCTTCCGCGCATATCCGGTGAAATACTTCGAGCTTCAATTTTGAGTTGCCTCAATTTGGGTAATTTTCCTTGCTCGATGGATTCGATAATAATATTTGTTGCGCCAGCACTGAGTAGTACTCCTGTCAGATCAATGACCTCTAAGTTGGCCAACTGTTCTGGACTAAAAGACGGAACAATATCTTCTTCCGAATCATTGGCATTGTAAAGTTTTTCGGGAGGACTCTCTCCTTTGCTTGCTCCCGCAGGCCAAGGAGAACGACAAGTGGCCATCAAGAAATGCCCATAACGGTCCAGAAGCGTATGCCCACCTACTTTTGAAGTCAATAGCATCTCTAAGGGTATTTTTTCATCATGAAAAATAGCAGCATTGGACTCGTCCTCTTTAGCCCTGTCTAGTCTTAAATCGGTGAGGAAAGCCACATCACAGTACATCGCTGCGGCATTCGCCATATCATAGAGTTCTTTTATTTCGTTACCAAAATGTTCTCCAACGTACAAATTCGGAACGGCAGCGGCACGGTACAAACCCGATCCGGCATTCATCATTTTTCCAAAACTGCTGGTCAAAGCAGCAATGGTTCCCGCTTCAACAAAACGACGAGACATGGCATTTCCTTTAGGCACCACAAAAGCAAAGTCCCAACCGGGTCCTCCCTCCGGAATCAGACGAACTGGCGCATCGCCTTGCCGACCATGAGCAAAGACGACCAACATTCTAGCGACTGGTTGCTGAGCCTGCTTGAGACGGAGCGTCGCAGTGCCCAATTGGGTCGGAATCTCAATTTTTAACCAGTCCTCTCCCAGTTCAAAAGCCTCGGGCGCATGCATTAGCGGAGCGCCTTTGTGCTCTTCGGCTTGCTTTTTCTTGGCCGCTATACTTGCTTCTGCTTTCGCCTTTCGTTCATCGGCATCCGCCTGATCATCTGCATGAAGTTTGGCAACGGCTTCTTCGACAGATAAGCTATCCATATCTGTACCATCGCCTTCACAGATTCCCTTGAGCTTATTCCAAGTCAATCTGACTAAACGAGGAATGGGCATTTTTGCCCCTTTGTATTGCATAAAAACGGCCTCGGCATCTGCCTTTCCCTTAACTCTCTGAATAACCGATCGCCTTTGCATGAGCCCACGAGTGGCCATATCCTGATAGGCTTGCAACTGTTTTACTCTCGGACTCTGTTGGATAAGCTGCTGCCATTTTCCTTGTAGTACGGTCTGCGACCGTAGATCATAAAAAGGAGCAGCTAACGATAAAGTCTCGCCATTCGCCAATTGATTGGCAAGTGCTTGGGGTTGCGCTTGAGTATTATCCTTTGATCCTTGTTTTTCCATAAGCTAGCTGGCAAACAAATGAAGAATAAATTTAATACAACAAACTCTATTCCATCCTTTGCTAGCAACTGCGCAAGCCGTTTACTTTGGTTTTCTACTTTCTTTTCCTACCAAAAGAAAAGACTTCCATAAGCCCAAATGCCTTTTTTATCTACAGGGATTTAAGGCATCTCTAGAAAGGCTTCCCATTTTACGCCATTGCCGCTCTCAGAAAAGCATTGAGTGGCTGGGCAGCTTTGAAGTGCTTGACCAAAATTTGGGGCAATTGGGGATCCAGGATAAAGTCAGGTGGAAAACTGGCAAAATAGTAAAAGGATTTGTTGTAAATGAGGGGTTGGGCTTCCGCTGCTTCCCGCAAATCCTTGGGCAAACGTTTGTTCTTTTCGCCATGAATCTCCCCGAATGTATCCACAAATTTTTTGGCTTTGATGAGTTTGGCAAACTCCTTGGGCTGACTGGCAATGGCTTCCCGAATGTTTTGCAAATCTTTTTTCTCGATTTGGTACAAACCACTGTAGATGCGAGCATCTTCTACACTAAATTGCAAGTACAATCCTGGAGGTCCCGATAGGGCCTTACGGCCACCCGGAGAAATAATGGCCGACATTTGTGTTTTGTAGGGCGTTTTATCTTTGCTAAAGCGAATATCTCGATTGATGCGGAAAATGCAGTCTTTAGGAGTCAATAAAATGGTGCGATCCAAAGCCGCTAGTTGATCGATCATCAATTCGACGAATGCGTAAAAGGGTTTTTTCACATCGGTTTCATAGCGTTTTTTATTGGCGTGAAACCATTCCCGATGGTTATTTTC
>JBCCSR010000765.1:0-3595 GCA_039199865.1 Bacteroidota bacterium | reverse complement strand
TGATGTAAGGAACGACGAAGGCTCCACTGACCCCCTGATTTTCGAGTGTTTTTCTCAATTTCTCTGCCTGCGTATAACTTTGGAAAAGGCCTAGCGTATACTGGAACAGCTGGCTATCCTGGCGTCTTTCCACCATTGGATCCGCGAAATTATGGATCAAATTGCTTTTGTAGCGTTGCTTGAGAGAAGCGATCTGTACCTTGTAGGACAAGCCTTTGATATTGGCCGCATATTCTCCCCCTCGTTCATCCACTAGGAAAGGACTGATATTGGGGGCTTTGATATTGACTTTTATCGGCAGTCCGGCCGTATTGAATACAAACAGATCAATGCGGCGGTTAAACCGTTTGCCCATTTTATTGACGCCACCTTCCGTCTCGTTTTTGGCAATCGGATGATTGGAACCGAGCCCTTTTAGGAAAATGCTACTGGGATTGACGCCATTTTCTACCAGATATTTCGCTGCTTTTTCCGCTCGCTTAATGGAGAAAAAGAGGTCAAATTCAAGTGGATCAGATTGATCAGAATGACAAGCCAAAGTGACTTTGAGTTGTGGAAACTCAAGCATCAAGTTGGCCACTTTGTTTAATTCTTTAATGTTATTGGCCGTCAGTACATCATCGTTATTATTGTAATAAATGGCGGCAATTTCATAGGATACGATTTCCTCTTTGGGAAAGTTGGGAGTAGAGGGAAAAGCGGGCTTGTCTACTTGCTCCCCAATATTTTCAAAAACGATATCGCTGTTTTGCTGTCTTTTTCGATAAGCAGGTACATCAATGAATAGTGGCGGCACAGAAGCCACCTTTTGCTCGTACTGATTGCTTTTGTAATAGGCAACAAACAAATCTCTTTGTCCAATTGCTTCCGTTCTATCGGAAGAGAAAAATGCTTGGAGACCATCTTTGGCAAAGCGAAAATAGGCATCTTCACCGGGAGAATTGATGGGCGCAGCCAAATTTTCTGGAGCCTTCCATTTCATTTTGGCATCATCATAGCGGGCCTTAAAAATATCCAAGCCACCCATGCTATTGGTATTGTTAGAACTAAAAAAGAGGGTTCGACCATCTTTGGCCAAAAAGGGAGTGACCTCGTCGTAAGGGGAGTTGACCGTTGGGCCTAAATTTTTGGCTTTGGTCCACTGACCTGCTCGAAGTATACTGATATAGATGTCCTTCCCGCCGTATCCACCGGGACGTTGGCTGGAAAAGAGCAAAGTGGTATCGTTGAAAAAGAAGGGATGCGCATCTCCTGCCGCCGGATTCATCGGACTTTTCAATGGACTGGCGTAAAGCTGTTGATTCGCACGACTAAAAGAGTCGACCAAAATACCACCACTATACAAGCTAGGCCCCTTGAAATAGTACATGATCTGCCCATTTTCATTAAAATCCAGGACCGCGTCATAGCGTGGGCCATTGATGAGAGACTCTAAGGGCGAGGTAGCGGTCCATTCCCCATTGATGACAATGGTCGAAAAGATGTCACTGCTGTGGTTGCCAAATTGAGGATCACTATACCCATTTTGATCCCTGGGGCCTCCCTTATTTCCTTTTCGGGAAGAAGAGAAATAAAGTTTTCCATTGTAGTTTGGACTCATGACTGGACCAAAATCATCACCACTGGAGTTGACTTTTTCTCCAAGATTTTCAACCAAGGCCAGTTCTTTAGCGTATTTCAACTTTAAGCCGCTAGCACAACGTTTGATGGCATCTTTGACCGCTCCGCGGAGCGGATGGTTGGATTTAATGTTTTTCAAATAACTTTTGTAATGGACAATGGCTTTTTTGAAACGCTGTTGGGCATGAGCGGATTTGGCGAGATAATAATAGATGTCCGCATTGATTTTCTTTTCATTATCCAATAAGTAGAGCAATACTTTGTCAGCGTTCTCTACATCATTGGTGTGGTAATAGCAAATGCCCATTTTTTGCAGCATCTCGCTATCGGCAGTCTTGAGGCGCTGATATTTTAAGAAAAGGTTGAGGGCTTCTGGATACTTAGCGTACTTGTAATAGGCTTCCGCATCCTTTTTTAACTGTTTGGCCGAACCTTGAGCAAACGCAGCGCCAGTTCCCCAGCAAAGCAGGATACAAAGGAAAGTAAACGATCGTAATTGAAACATTCTAAAAATTTTCTGTACCCAGCTGCTGAACCGATATCTCACAATGACCAAGAGGGCGACTGGGCTTATATGCTTTGATGATGATCAAAAGCTTCCAAGTAGTCTCCTACTTTGCGCAAAAATGATCCACCCAAAAATCCATCTACCACCCGATGATCGTAGGACAATGAAAGAAACATCATATGTCTTATTGCGATAACATCTCCGTATTCCGTTTCTACCACAGCTGGTTTTTTACGAATGGCCCCAACGGCCATAATGGCTACTTGAGGCTGATTGATTATTGGGGTTCCCATCACATTCCCGAAGGTACCTACATTGGTCAACGTAAAGGTACCTCCCTGTATTTCCTCAGGCTTGAGTTTATTCGATCTTGCTCTTCCAGCGAGGTCATTGACCGATTTGGTCAACCCAACCAAATTGAGCATATTGGCATTTCTGATTACAGGTACAATCAAGTTACCAGAAGGCAAAGCGGTTGCCATCCCAATATTAATGTCTTTTTTTACAATAATATTGTCATCGTCTACCGATACATTCACCATCGGGAAGTCGCCAATGGCTTTGGCCACAGCTTCCATGAAGATAGGGGTAAAGGTAATTTTTTCCCCATATTTTTGTTGAAACTCTTTTTTAATGGAATTACGCCAGTTGACAATATTGGTTACATCGACCTCAACAAAAGAGGTGACGTGTGGAGAAGTATGCTTGGAATCGACCATGTGCTTGGCGATCAATTTGCGCATCCGATCCATGGCTATAATTTCTACATTTCCACTTGCGGTAGTCACCGGAGGACTAGTCGTTGGGCTAGCTTTTACGGGAGCTGGAGTACTGGGAGCAGTGGGTTGAGGAGCTGGGCTACTCGTTTTACCACGATTGGATAGGTAGGCCAAAATGTCTTTTTTGGTCACTCGCCCGTTCTTTCCACTTCCGGGGATGCTATCCAATTCTGCGGGAGCGATATTTTCCTGCTTGGCAATATTTTTTACGAGGGGGGAGTAGAATCGGGTACTTCCTTCCGACTTGGTCATGCCCACTCCCGCCGTGGCAGGTGCTGCGGCAAGGACGACAGGTTCAGGTTTCAACTCAGTACTTGGAGCCTGGCCATTACTAGCAGGAATGCTTTCTACGGTTGGGCTAGGGGAGACTTCTTCTCCTTCCGTCGCAATGATGGCAATAACTTCACCAATAGCGACAACATCGTCTTCTTTATATAGTATTTTGGCAATGGTTCCACTAACTGGGGAAGGGATATCAGAGTCGACCTTATCCGTTGCGATTTCCAAAATGGTTTCATCCACTTCTACCGTGTCGCCGACCTGTTTCGTCCATTTTAGAATGGTGGCTTCCATAATACTTTCGCCCATTTTGGGCATAATGAGTTCTATTTGTGCCATTATATGGTTTGTTATAATTTGGTTATTGAGCTGTGGTTAAGGGCTGCTCTCTTAAAGCGCACAAAATTAC
>JBCCSR010000764.1:0-3598 GCA_039199865.1 Bacteroidota bacterium | reverse complement strand
GGATACGGAGTGAGTTGGAAACTTCATACTCAACTGCATTTGATCACCTTTTTTTCACTGGGCCTGCTCAAGGAAAGGAGAGCCTTTATTCAAAACATCGATCCTTCAACCAATTACGATACTGCCGGAACCCTCTCAATAGGACTCAATTATGCTTTCAGTAAATAAATCGACGCTCATTGCTTTATTATTTTTTGTTTTGTTCATTCGCTGTAATGATCTGGCCTTCTTGGAAAAAGAGCAGTCTTTGATTCAGTATTTCAACAATGACTACTCCATTCCTTCTGAATCGCAAGACGAGTTTACCATTCTAACGTATAATATCCAAATGGCCTTTGCCAATAACCAAAGCCCCTTCGATGCTGGAAATGTTGGCGGTAGTCCCGAGCATTTACGACAACTTGCAGAAGCCCTTGCCAGTGTAGACCCCGATTTTGTTGCTTTACAAGATGTAGGTCGCAACGTTTCCCATTCTCTAATTCAAGATCAAATAGGTTTTCTGGCGGAGGCGCTGAAGATGAATTACGCATATGCTGACTACAGCGAAATCAACACCTTAAACAATCCCTTTGTCAGAGGCACTAGAGGTCATGCTTTTCTTAGCAAATACCCGATCAAGGATATGGACAATATCGAAATCCTAAATCAAAGCAGATACGATAGTCGATCCTGTCAAATCATCGAGGTAGAACTTGGCCCCAATCAGTTCATCACCTGTTTGAATACTCATTTTAAAGGTGGCGCTAGTCCTCAAGCCAAAGAATGGGAAACGGATCAAATCATCAAGATCATCAATCAGACAGACAATCCAATTCTTCTAGCTGGCGATTTCAACAATACCATTAATGCCTCACACATCAAAAGAATCGACAATTTACTTCCCTCCGTTTTGACATTAGCCGACGATGAACAAAGGGACTTGGTCAATTATCAAGGCACCAAAGGGAATCCAGGAAACAATAATGTTATTGACAACATATTCGTAGATTCAAGTTACTTTGATATTCTAAGCATTGGCATTATGGATGACCAATATTGGAATTTATCTGACCACCGATTTTTGTTTGCTACCTTCTCGATTTAGGCCTACGAAGGTTTGGTAGTCCCCGTCCGCGTTTCTAGAGGGACCTGCTCGGTAATTGCAGGTTTCACGTACTGACGCTTGGCCTTGTTGTTCTTAGATTCGTTATCTTTATTCATAATGTTCTTTTTAGAAAGTTACAAAAATCATCTATACTAAACAAACCGTCTATTCTTTGACCAGTAAACTGGTTTAGTCTCAATTAATTTACAAATTGGGCATCCCTAAAATATTGTAGGCATGCAAGTCATCGATATCAATTTCATCACGATGAAAAAGCAGGCGTTTGATTTTATTAATTGACTGACCAAGATCGATATCTGTGTAAATGGATAACAGTGAATTGGCAAAAGCATTATAGCTTTTTATTCTGGTGTAGCCTGTTGCCCCAAGCACCACCACAGGCCCTTGCTCCGTCAAATCTAAAAGCAATTCTTCCGAGAAAGATTTGTACTGATAATCAAATGCGCCAGCTAGGCAAGAGATGTCAATCAATTTGAAGTAAGTCCCTTGGTTTAGCCTTTTAAAATCTGAAATAGTTATCTTTTCTTTTTTACTCCATCCAGTAAAAGACGCATGGCCAATATGACACACAATGTTGGGCTGCTGCTCATCAATTAAGTTCACCCCTTCATTACCAAAAATACGCTCCCTAATGGTTGCTTTGCTGTAAGGAAATTCTTCGTGATGGATCTCAAAATTGGCCAATGATGAATCTCTGACAAAAGTGTCAATATCCTCAATGATTAGAATTTGATGGTCCTTGGCTTTATCCACTGATAAGTAACGTTTTACTTTTTCGACGTAACGCATCAATTCGTCATCGTTGGTAGCAGGAATTCGACCTACAGCAACTGTTGGCTGACCAGCATCCAAATGATAACTGTAAGGATAGTCCGTCGCATAGCGAAAAGATTGCAATTGGGAGGTATTGTAAAAAGCGGGTAACAAATCTTCTCCACTGTGCCGAGCACTACTGGCATCACCTACCAATAACACATACATTGGATCAACACTATGAATGTACTCCTTAATCGCTGTATTCGAACTACTACTAAAAGCATAATGATCATAAATAGCCTGTACATCAATCGCCTTGACAACTTGATTACTAGTCGTCCGTTCCACCAGTTCAATTAGTGGATCAATACTCGACTCAAAAACTTCATTGTAAATAATCAAATACGAGGGTGCTTCCTCAAGTAAGCTCCCACAAGGATGAATCGGAAGTTCAAGCATTTGATTCCTATCTTGAATAAAAAGATTACTAAATGAAGTTAGCGTATCGGTATAGCCGATTTCACTCAGTACCCCTTCAACCATGGCATAGTGCGAAAAGCGACTTTCCAAATCATAGATTCGATCCTTTGACACACTTTTTAAATATGCCGCACTAAAGACCTGTGGTTTGCTGTAGGTATAACTTGAAAATGGAGTTTGGTAGGATATTTTTTTATCTACAATACTGTATTCATATTGAATTAAGCCTACATTAGAAAATGGAGAATAAATACTAAGCTCTACATATCCATTGTCATCCTTACAAGGAAGAAGAACTTGACTTTCACTTTTTGGCGGCAAACTCACCTCCTTGATAGAATCGTTGATGGTGATTTCGATACTCGATTTTTGCTTACCAAAATTGTATAGATAAAGTAAGAGTTCAGTATCCGACTGCCCAATCCTCGACCGTCCAACGTATAACTTTTCGGTGTAAATATCATCCCATTCAATAATTTTATGAAAGGACTGTTTTTCGTTAGTAGTATTGGGTAAAGTCGTTTTATAAGCGCTTTCAGCATTAATGTATTCTACTTTTTTCAACGGAAAAAAAACTTGCTTTGCCAAGCTAGTATCTTTGCAAAGTTGGTAAGTCGTACCCCTGTGCCCATACACCACAAATTGATTGTTTTGCCGATCGAAGTGGGGCTGATAAATGACCTCTTGATTGCGACAGTATACCTGATCAATGTCTTCCTGTACAAAAGGATTAGCGATTTTATATAAGCCTTCTACAGGGGTTTGAAAGTAGAATTTATCCTGGGCAAAGCTAAAGCTGGGCAAAAGAAGAAGTAAGAGGATGACCGTTTCAGCTCCAAAAAATAACCTTATCGCTTTATATTTAAACCGGACTGAAGTCACAAGAAAATATTTCTTAATAACACAAATCTTACACTTACTTCTCTCTTTACCACACCACCGTTCTCTTGGTCAGGAAATGGCGCTTGCCCTCTTTATCTGCTAACAGATTTTATTCAAACTTGACCAGTTTTCTGGCATTGTAGGTGTCTACAACCTCTAAATAGTACGTTTCTCCAGATTGTAAACTGGCAGTCGCTATTTCAAAAGAATTGTTGATAGCTACCGCTTTAATCATAGCAGTATTGACGGAAGACATTTGCGTATTGCTATCCTCTTGATAAATATTGAAACCAATAACATCGTCCACACCGCTATGATTAAAGCGGTAGCTATCAACAATTCTTTTGAAATAGCGACTGCCAGTTTACAATCTGG
>JBCCSR010000763.1:0-3599 GCA_039199865.1 Bacteroidota bacterium | reverse complement strand
AAGGCTTATTAAGCAAGGTGCTTATGGAATTAGAAAATTAAATGTACAGGGAGATACAAAGAGTATTTATTTCGATAATGAATAATATAATTTATTGATCTGAAATCAATAACACAACAAAAAAATAAAACAATGCATCAACAATCCTTAATCATAATAATCCTCCTCTGCCTCCTCCCCCAACTCAGCTGGACCCAAGGCAAAGCCGAACTACAACAACATTTTACCAATTTAACCAATGGCAAAAAATCCAAAATTGATCAACGGCGTTTGGAGGCCTTTCGGCAAAATGCGGGGGTGGTGGGCGTGTTGAACAACTACCTGACTTCCGAGCATGAAGTACAGCAAAGGGAAGCCATTCGACTGAGTGTACAGATTGGTACGCAACATGAATATGCCATTAGTCGAATGCAGATGGTCAATCAATTATTGAAGGCGGCGGAAGTAGTTGAGTCGGCTCAATTGGGGCGAATCGCTGCTAGTTTACAGCGATTCAAGCGCAGTGACTTTGACGAAGCCGCAAAGCGGCAACTGGCCAAACTCATTAAAATGGAGCGGCCCCATACCCGTCAATTGATTGAGCTGGCGGGCTTCGTTCAGATGTATGAATTTTTGGATGACTTGCGGTTTGAATATAAGGACAACAAGCATTTGAGACAAAGTATTGGGATGGCGCTGACCCGATGTGGCGATGAACAAAAGCGAGACAATTTGCTAAAAAATGTCGCCAAGTATCGCATCAATGATGAATTTGTTTTTGGGATCTTACCCAAATTGGTCTATGCTCGACAAAAGGAAACAACCAATTATTTGTTCGATATTATTTTGCAAGATCAAAAAACCTGTGGTTCGCCCGCAGATCATGATCACGGTGATGGGAATGCGGGACATCACCATAACAATGTAAATACAGAGCATCATCACGGTAAAATCAACTGTGCCTATCGCGTCATGGAAGCCATTGCGCCTTATGTTAAAGGCATTCCATTGCAGGTAGGTGCTTCAGGAGATTTGGTCGCCACAGATTATCGACAAGCATTGAAAACAACCCGCGAATGGATCCGTGCTAATCGGGACAACTACGAACTCAACACGGAAGTTTACTAATTTTTAACAACTTACCGACACCGCAACACTCCACATAGTTTGATCAGCAGCAATGTTTGATCCCTGTTAAATCGTATGCTTTAACAGCTGGGCATTCTATGGCCTGGCGATTCAATCAAAAAACTAAAACAAACCCACAGCGATGAAAAAATGTATATTTCTGAATCTCTTTTTGCTGTTGATGAGTATCAACCTAACAGCAAATAGCCCGGGTGGACATTTGACTGGTAAACCGCTACCTAGAGGAAGTTTGCCCTACCAGGCTTTGCTCTCCGATTGGGGAGCGGTCCCCATCAAAGTCAATCAGCCCGATAGCAATCAGGTAGTGACGGAGTCCGCTGCGCCTACTGCCCAAGGCTTTTCTTTTCCAGATCTGGATCAACAAATTTTGGCCGCCATTGAAGAAGAGTTGCCCAACAACATTGGGGCAGACAATATGATGGACCTGCTCAACATTCCACCTACAGCAGAAGAAACGGAAGCCATGCAAGCCATCGAAGCCGCCCAAGCGGGAGGAACCCATGTCGACAATTTCGACGATTTGCTCGATTTAAAATTACCTGCTTATCGCATCCAAAAAATTGGTAATCTGGAAGCGATCATTATTATCAATTCCTTAAAGTTAGTAACTGGTAATGATGTAACCGATGGACTGGGCGTAGGCGGTCGATTGGGCATTTACGTGGGCGTAAAAATTCCACAAAAGAATTACGACAGCCAGTTGAGAAAGAAAAACATCACCTTGATCTTTGGCACCGAAGCATTGGCTTTTACCAAGGAAGGAGGAATCAAAACGGGAAACATCCGATTGCTTAATGATGTCGGTTTTGAATTGGGGGGAAGTGCGCAAAAGGCAGTCGTTTTTTTAAAGAAAGGAAATGCAGCGGCGACGGAAGGGACCTACATCAAGTTTGGCTGTAATGGTGTCGAGGAGTTTAGCCTCGATGCAGAAGTTCACTTTAGCCGGGAATGGTTGTTGCGCGTAGATGCAGATGGGAATCCCCTCAATACTACCGATCGAGTAGTCGGTGGCTTTTCCTTGAAAGTACAGGATTGGAACAACATGTTGGTTGGAGTGACCATTGATCATTTTACCCTGGCCAAGTGGCCCAAAATGAGTTTTGCCATTGGCAATGCCTATGTCGATCTCAGTGATTTTAGCAATCCTCCCAACGTTAAATTTCCGGACGGCTATCTATTGCCACCACAAGCCAAATTGTGGCGAGGTGTATTTATTGAAACCATCGAAGTCACCTTTCCCGAACCTTTCCAACGCAAGTGTGATGGCAATTATGGCTTGAGCAACGATCCCGCAGCGCCAACCTGTCGCATGAAAGTTGGTGCCAAGGATTTGATCATCGACAATATGGGGGTCAGCGGTGCATTTGACATTTCGGGGCAAGCGCCGATCGCCGCTGGCAATTTGATGAACAAAAGTTGGAGTTGGTCACTCAACGAGATTGGTGTAAATATCACGGCCAGCAAATTTACGGGCTTCAACTTTTCGGGTGGCATTGTGATTCCGGTAGCCAAAAAGGAGCGACCACTTCAATACGAAGCTTTCGTTCAGTGGGGAGGAGGAGATGGCAACCAGGAGCAAACGGCAAGCTATGATTTTAACATCAAGCTAGAAGAAGATATGGAATTTCCACTCTTCAAAGCGTTTAAAGTGAAGCTCGCCTCCAATTCAACGCTGAATGTCGCACTGGAAAATGGAGCATTCAAACCTTCTGCCGTATTGCACGGAAGTCTGTCTATCGGGAAAGGCGATTCCAAAGATGTTGCCCGAGTGCCCAAGATTCGCTTTAGCGATTTTAGTATCGATTCGGAGGGACCTCAATACATCAATGGGGGCAACTTCTTTATTGAAGGAGGAGGAAATTTCTTTAATGATTTCCCCGTTCAGATTACAGGTATTGGGCTTGGATTCAACGAAAATTCTGCCCATCTCGCCTTCAATATGGGCCTACATCTGATGCAGCAAAAAGATGGTGGCCTTACGACTACGGGTAATTTTAAAATTCACGGCAAACACATTACCAATATTATCGGTGCCCAAGAATGGCAATTCGATCGTTTTGAAATGAGCGGCTTTGAGGTGGTAATTGATTTACCTGCATTCAAAGGTTGTGGAGCACTCGATTTCTTCGAAGAAGATCCCGTTTACGGTAAAGGCTTCAATTCCTATTTGAGTGCTAGTGTACTTGGGTCAGAGGCAAAGCTAACCGGAAATTTCATGTGTGGAGATCATGTCGAAGGTGCATTTAACATCTCAATGGCCGCCATTTTTGGCACCAAAGATGGAATGCGCTATTTCATGGTTGACGGCTTTGTGAGTAGCGATCAGATTTCGGTCCCCCTTGCTCCTACTCCACTGAAGTTGAGTGGTTTTGGTGGCGGCGTTCAATACCGAATGAAAGTGGTTGGGCACAAGGAATTACAAAATAATGGCCCAGCCATTCCAGCAGGCATGGATACCTCCGGATTGATTT
>JBCCSR010000762.1:0-3601 GCA_039199865.1 Bacteroidota bacterium | reverse complement strand
CCCTGCTTCAATCTACCGAGGCAGTAGTGTTTGTGGATAGCATTCATCATTTGGGCTTGAGCAAAAGATTACAACTGTACAGGGCCAAAGCGCTCGTCGTCTTGACGAGTCATTGGAATAGAGCCTGGGAATACAAACTGGCCGGAAAAACTTATCTTAGCTTTGCTTTTAAAGGAATCAATAAACAACAGCTTTTGGAGATTGTCAAAAATCGCATTGCCATTGCTGCGATAGATACCCAAACACCAATCCAAATTGACGAGGACCAAATTGTTGCGCTAATCAAAAAATACAAAGATAACTATCGTGCTATACTGAACCATTTGTATGATGTTTTTCAACAACAATGAACTTAAACAGTTGTGTAAACTAGATGTTCAGCTAGAAGAAAAAAATCTTGAAGATACCTTTCTTTTAAATCAACGCATCAAAGGTACGCTTTACCTCACGCCCAAATCAGACTTGGTCATTCATCATTTGGGGTATCAACTAATGGTAGAGGCAAGAGGGAAGGTAATGCACTATTTGCAAACTATTTTCAAGAGCTCTTTATCCAAACAGTCTACTCTAAACAAGGACCAAACCTATTCCTTCCCTTTTGAATTGATCAATAAAACCCACGAAAGCTACAAGGGCATCAATACCAATCATCACATCAAACTGGAGTTTTTTTTACGGCTCAAGGAGAAAAAGCTGGAAAAGAAAGACCGTGGCTTTCTATCCAAAATGAACCATTTACTCAAGTGGGACGACCAATACAAAAGTGCCTACTATCTTCATTTCAAATCAAACAGTCGATCTTACAAAATCCAAAGGATCAACGAAAATTTAGAAATGACCTATAGTGATTATATTCAGTTCGGTCTATCCATCTTGGTCGTCTTACTTCTGATTGTCACTTTGAACAGTGGCTCCTCAAGCTCCTTGATGCTAGGGATCATTGTCATCTTGTTTTTAGCAGTCGTTTACTTCCTATTGCTGGAACAAATCGTTGGGCCGATCATCATCCAATACCCAAAAGATTCGACAGACGGGCAATTGTGCATTCAATTGCGCAATACAAAAAAGTGGAGGAACGTCAGACACATCAGCATCAGATACGAAGTTCGAGAAGAGGTGGTTGACAGAAGGGGAACCAGTACAGAGACGCTGACCAGAACAATTTTTACCTCTGAAGAAAAATCCCTAAAAAATCCGACCCAAAAAGTGCGTTTTCATTTTGACTTTCCCGCTGACATGATGGGCACGACTCGCGTACAGGATTCGAATATTTACTGGGTCGTTGTGGTCAGGGTAAAAACCATTTGGGGCATTTCCACCTATTATGAAAATGTATTTAGCGCAGTAAAAAATGAAGATCAGCATTCAAGCCTCCACTGAAAAAGACTTGGAAGTCTTTTTCCTCAACCAAACTGATGAAACGGCCAATTACATGGCGGCCTTTACGCCAAAAAATTCATCTGATAAGACGGCTTATCTCAAAAAGTGGAGGGGACTTTTAAATCAGGAAGCGGTCAATATGCAAAGCATTCTTTTGGAGGATAGAGTCATTGGCTGTGTCGTCAAATTTATCATGACGAGAGAAGCGCAGCTTACCTACGCCATTGCCAAACCCTACTGGGGAAAAGGTATTGCCACTGAAGCCCTCAAGCAATTTCTCACCATTGAAGCCACACGCCCTATTTTTGGCCGGGTAGCATTCGATAATTATGGTTCCCAAAGGGTATTGCAAAAAGCGGGGTTCCGCAAAATTGGGAAGGACCACTTCTTTGCCAATGCTCGGGGAAAGGAAATTGAAGAATTCATTTACCGACTTGACTAGAAGGTCTAGCGGAGTAGAATTTTTTGATAACGGGTATTGACTTCCGTTCTCAATTCCAAAATATACAAGCCTTTTTCTAAGGGAGATAAATCCCATTCGTACAGGCCTACCCCATCGTTGACTCTCTGTTGGACCAACTTCCCATCAAGGTTGTACAAACTCAATTGTTGCCGGCCTTGAGCGACCCCTTGACCGTAATCAATGTATATTGTTCCAGAGCTAGGATTGGGATAAATTCGAGGTTCATTTAATTCCAAACTCAGATTGATCAGTGGAGAATAATAAAAACTACCATCCAAATCGATCATTTTTAAACGATAATAATTATTGCCCGCTTGTGGACGAATGTCCGTGTAAGAAAAAGATTTTAAGCTACTGAAATTATCTGGTCCGGCCACCGCTCCCAGCATCCTAAAGCGCTGACCATCCGCACTTCTTTCTACCTCAAAGCGATCAAAATTTTCGAGCGATTCTGCCTCCCAATTGAGTAAATTCCCTTCTTTTGTGATTTCACCAGTAAAAGAAAGAAGACTTACGGGTAAAGAAACGTTGGTATCTATCACTCGGTAGATGTTGCCGCCGTTTCCATCGGAAGCCGCATAGAGTTCTCCAGATTCGTCCTCGCCAAAAGTAGTGATGTTGCCAAAACCACCAAGAATGGCCACATCCGAATTCCAACCACCCGCACCATCGGGAATCAAAGACCAAATGCGATTGGTACAATAATCCATAAACAAATAATACCCTTGCATGCCCTGATGCTCCATTCCTCGATAGACATAACCACCAGTTACCGAACAACCAAGGCCATGATCGTATTCAAAAACTGGAGGCGTATAATCTGCACTTCCACAAGAGGCCGTTCCGGACGGACAATCGGAATCAATGGGGTCCGCATCATGGCAAAAGGTACCTTCCATTACTTTCCAGCCGTAATTCAAGCCACCGAGAATAACATCAATCTCCTCTCGCTGGTTTTGCCCCACATCTGCTGCCCAGAGGGTCCCCGTAGCGCGATCGAAACTAATTCTCCAAGGGTTGCGCATGCCAAAAGCCCAGATTTCATCACAGGTTCCCGAACCGCCAGCGTAGGGATTGTCAGCTGGAATGCCATAGTTGGTCACCAAGCCACACAAATCATTCGGGCTAGCTGGTGGTGTACCGTGAACATCAATCCTGAGAATTTTTCCCAACAGAGACGTAGGCTGTTGGGCCCGACAATTGGGATCTCCTCCCGAACCGCCATCTCCCATCCCGATGTAGAGCATTCCATCCGGACCAAAGGCCAAATCCCCACCATTGTGATTTCCAAAATCTTGTTCAATTTCAAGAATGGTAAAACCAGAACTGGCATCTGCCAAATTCGCGTCATTGGCATCTACCGTGTATCTCGCAATTCGAGTCCGATCAAGTCCTGGTCCGGGATCGTAAGTGTAGTTGATATAAAAATAGCCATTGCTACTGTAGTTGGGATCGAAAGCCAAGCCAAGTAAACCTTGCTCATTGCCAGAATCGTCTACCAGAGCACTGATGTCTAGAAAAGGGGTTGCCAGCACCGTACCATTTTCAATATCAGAAATGATACTAATCGTTCCCGATTTTTCAACAACGAATAGCCGATCACTGCCGTCATTGGCATTGGAAATATCTACCGGCCGGTTGAAGCCGGAGGCGACGAGTTCGAAATCAATACTGGGTTGGGCGTAGGTCAAGAGAGACAAAAGAACCAAGAGGGAGGAAAGTGGAATTTTAGGTGTCATGCTAATCGATTTGGTATCT
>JBCCSR010000761.1:0-3610 GCA_039199865.1 Bacteroidota bacterium | reverse complement strand
GTTGGAGGGAACGATAATCAACTCTTCCTTTCTTAAAGGGAGTGACTAGGGCGACTCCCGTTCCGCTAAATAGTGGCTCTCGCATTTTGTTAAACAATTGGATTATTTCTTAAAAAGTTTGAATAACAACCAAAAACATGAAGGAGCCACTATTTAGCGGAACGGGAGTCGCCCTAGTCACTCCCTTTAAGAAAGGAAGAGTTGATTATCGTTCCCTCCAACAGATCATCGAGCACACCATCGAAGGTGGGGTCGATTATTTGGTTTCATTGGGCACAACCGGTGAAGCCGTTTCCTTGAGTTCAAAAGAATGTCGCCGAGTATTGGACTTTACCCTTCGCCTTGCAGATGGTAAAATGCCCGTTGTCGCCGGTTTCTTTGGGGGCAATTATACGGCTGCTCTGAGCCAACGCATCAAGACCTATAATTTCGATGGGATTGCGGGGATTTTATCCAGTAGTCCTGCTTACAACAAGCCCAATCAAGAAGGCATCTATCAGCATTATATGACCATTGCAGAGTCTAGTAATGTTCCCATCATTATTTATAATGTTCCTGGGCGAACCGCCTCCAATGTGGAGCCGGCAACCACCATTCGTTTGGCCAAGGCCAGTGAAAAGTTCGTTGCCATTAAAGAAGCTACGGGAAATCTCGTCCAAATGTCTCAGCTGATTAAAAACAAGCCCGATCATTTCCTTGTCCTTTCAGGTGACGACCCCACTTGTTTGCCCTCCATGGCCATTGGAGCAGATGGCGTCATTTCCGTCATTGCCAACGCTTTTCCGACCGCCTTTTCCGATATGGTCCGCTTGGCAGGCCAAGGCGATTATCGCACAGCACTTTCCATTCACCTTCAGCTACTTGACTTGCATCAATGGCTTTACGTCGAAGGCAATCCAGTCGGCATTAAATCGGCGATGGAAATCTTAGGTATGGGCAGCAATGATGTTCGTTTGCCACTAGCGAAAATGAGTGAAACCAATTACGAATCGCTAAAAAAAGAGCTCCATAAAGTGCAGCATGCGCTAAAATCGGTTTCCCCCCATTTCTAAGGAAAGGCTATTTACTCAAGCTAGGCGCCTGCGCCTGACAACAATCTGGGTCTAGTTCGTCTAGGATACCATCTAAATCGTCGTCAAAATTATTGTAGCATAATTCTGGACAGGAAGGATCTGCCATAGTAAAATCAAAATCATTGCTGGCACAACCAATTGCATCGGTCAAATAGACTTGGGTATACACTCCGGTTTCCATTCCAGAAAGTAAAATTAACCCACCCCCATCGGGAACGACGTTGAATAGGGTGTCTGCCACTCCATTGATGGTATAAAAAACATCGTATGGTCCACCAGCTCCCATGTAGCATCCATTTAGGTTGGTATTGATCTCAATCTCGCTACAAATATCTCCTCCAATGTTGACATCGACCAAGGGAATACACGAAGAGGGCCCCAAGCCATAGACAATATTGTTGAGCCCTGATCCCGTCTGTCCTCCGGTATCTAAAAAGTCCGCTCTAAAATTACAGGCGCTTCCCGCTAAATTGGGAAAGTCAACCACGTGAACGGTGGTGGTGCCATCATTAGAGCCGTCGCCATTGGAGATGTAGAGTCGACCATCGGGTCCATTCTGTATTCCTCCGATCCCACCATTTTTATCAGCAATGACCGTAAAACTCGATTGGATATCCGTAATGCTACCCGCAGTTAAATCAAATTGCAGCAAATATTCTTTCGATTGTGAAATAATATTAATAGAACTGTAAAATTTTGAGCCATCAGGAGAGAACGCAAGTCCGTAGTTTTGAAAAACACTGACGCCTGGCGGCCCAATTGCGTGAGGATCTAAGTAAAACGGATTGCTGAATTGTCCGGTATTTTGATCAAAATCACAAACCAAAATCCTTTCATCAGACGATAGGTTGGCACCAGCCCCCGCGGCAAAGCGAGTACCATCTAAGGAAAAACAGGCGCGATAGCGCTGATCATTGCTGGTATGTAAATCAGGAGAAACAATGGCCGGATCAAAACCTCCAGCAGTCCATCTAATGGCGTGGAGATCCGGACCATCTCGATGAACAATCCAAATAGTATCACAATTGGTTTGCACTGCATTGATTTGCTCTGAAGTAGCCGAGCTGGTCAATTGATGAACCGACCCAATGCTACGATTGGGCACATCCACAATGACATAGTACAACTCGGGGGTTGCCCCGAGATGGTCGTCCGTAAAAAAGATGTACAATTCATTGGCCATATCACACTGGCCCGGTGCCCCGATAATGATGGGTGTTCCCGCGGCACTACTCAAATTGGTCGACATGGTATTGAATCGATTTTGCGCATCGCTAGTCACGTATTCGTTTCCATCTTTATCCCAGGCTTTTTCTCCATCGGAATAAACCAATACCTCCCCAGTTGCCGGATGACAATAGGTCGCGCCTCCCTCTCTCCTCGTCATGTTCGAAGCAATTCCCAATTGGCTGAAAGTGGAGGGATAGCCTGCCTGTGGCCCGCTAGTCTGCATTTGATTAAAATCCAAACCACCGCCACTGCCTGTATGCCAGGCATGATAGGTATGGGCAATCAATGGATTAACCGAAGGACAAACGGTTGTCGGACAAGAGATAGGCCGATCGTAAAAAAGCGTATCAATACAAAAAGCACTTTCAAAGTGAGCAACAATCGTATCTCCAAGGCTCCCATTGGCCAATAAGGTAAACTGAACCGTCTGAGGGGAAACGACACCACCCAGGATGTCAATAGTTGATAAAAGTCCATTCGTTCGTACCTCAATATTTTCCCCAGCAACTACTCCCGTCCAGGCAATTTCTGCCTCAATGATCACTTCACTGATGCCATTATTATTGTTGCATGAGCCAATTGTCAAATCGGTAATCGTTACCAAACTACAGTCTGGATCATCACAATCTACCAACAAATCGGAATCATCATCCATTCCATTATTGCAAATTTCTTGTGCAGCTAATGTGCCATAAATACCCAAGCATAAAACAAGGCTGACTACTTTGGCTAAAGAACTTAACCAACTTTTTGGAAGGAAGGATAAAATAGAAGGTACTGGGAGTGAGCCCAATACACTAAGAGCATGACGTATCCAGTATTTCATTATTTATTCTTTTCACCTCTAGTCAAAGTTTGACCGATTCGACTACGAGAGAGTGCCTTAATAGTGTCAGGGCGCCAACAATTGTACCAAATATCATGTCTGATGAATGTTATCTTAATACGAGGAAGAGCAGGATAGGCGAGTAAAGCAAAGCCCCAAGGACGATTACATAATTTTATCGCTGCTCAGCAAAAAGATGTCCAGGAAGACTGTCCACAATAGATTGGCAAAAAATGAATCAAATTCCATTGATTCGCTCCCAGAGGTCCCCCATCATTTCGCTGGGATCAATATCGGTATTATTGATCTGTCGAGCATCGAGCTTTCCATCTTTTTCGATGAGCTGAAAACGAAAGACGTAATTTTCATTATTGGCAGACATGTTTCCCATCACACCATAACGCAAATCATTGAGATACAGATCTCCTGACTCTGACTTTGAAATCCCATAGTAATTGTTGGTGAACCAAGAGAGTGTCTT
>JBCCSR010000760.1:0-3615 GCA_039199865.1 Bacteroidota bacterium | reverse complement strand
TTTCCACCAAAAATGCAGAAAAAGTTTCCTCATTTTTGGCTAAGACCAAATACACATCCGCCCTTTGACCAAAAGTAGTCCACTTCTTCGTTCCCTTGAGATGATAAGTATCTCCCTTCTTCAGATAGGTCGCTTGAATGTCTTTGGGATTGCTCCCAGCTGATTTTTCGGTCAAACAAAAAGCGGCAATTTTCTTTCCGGAGGCCAGTGCTGGAAGCCAATAATTTTTTTGCTCACTCGTTCCCCAACGCAATATCGTTTCCGCAACCAAGCTCAAATGAACGGTCAATAAACTACGACAGGAGGAACAGATCTTTCCCATCTCTTCCGTTAGGATGGCATATTCCGTTTGCGTCATCGACAAGCCACCATATTTTTGGGGAAGCGTAGCGCCGAGATAACCTTGTGTTGCCAGGGTAGCAATCACTTCTTCGGGTAAATGTTCTTTTTCGTCGGCCTCTTCTACGAACGGTTGAATATGGGTTTGTAGGAATTGGGCCAATTCCTTTCGATCAAGGGTGGTTGTGGCATTCATAGATTAAAATGCAAGTACTTGGTTCAAAGAATGGGAAAATTTAGGAGACAGTGGATTTGGCTTGTTTCCGTTCCACTAGTGCCGTCAGGTTATTGATGGTACTGAAGTTGTTGATATCCAGGTCTTCATTGTCCATTTCAATCTGGAAAGTCTTTTCCAAAAAAATGACCAACTGCAAGGCAAACAAGGAATTGATCAGTCCCAGTTGAAAGAAATTGTCCTCATCTTTTAGGGTGACATCATTGCCGATTCGTTGGGTCAAAAATTCTCTAATTTTGGATTTCATTTGAATTTGATTTTAAGAAATTGTTTTAAGACGGGGTTGAAAACCCAGAGACATAAAGTGCTATTTTAGGACAGCTTTGAAAGCAATTGCCTCAACTCAATACTGATAAAAACCTTTCCCCGATTTTCTTCCCAATTGCCCCGCATCTACCATCTGACGAAGCAAGGGTGCCGGACGGTATTTGCTATCCATAAAGTTTTCGTACAATACTTCAAGAGAGTAAAGGATGGTATCCAAACCAATTAGATCACAAGTCTCTAACGGCCCCATAGTATGCGACAAGCACTCTTTAAAAATGCGATCGACCGCTACCGCGT
Source organism: Bacteroidota bacterium (assembly GCA_039199865.1). GTDB lineage: Bacteria > Bacteroidota > Bacteroidia > Chitinophagales > Saprospiraceae > JALZUU01. The sequence continues at coordinate 2,477 of JBCCSR010000760.1, read as the reverse complement.
TGGCCACGTCCTCTTGCACACAAAAAATGGCTTCGTTGATGTACATCAACATCACTCGATTGGAAATAAAACCCGGTGAGTCATTAACAATGATGGTTTTCATCCCCAAGCTGCTGATAAATTCAGTCGCTCGATTCAAGACAGCTTCATCGTGAAAATAACCTCTGACCATTTCAACGGTACTTAAGAGATTCACTGGATTAGAAAAATGCAAGCCGATGACATTTTCTGGATGTTTGACCTCGGCGCCGAGTTGAGTAATCGGGGTAGCAGAAGTATTGGCACCAATAATGGTTGCTGGACCAATGAACTGAGCTAATTCTCGATACACCGATCGCTTAATCTCAATTTTCTCCGGTACATTTTCAATAATGATCGAAGCATTACGAAGGGCATCCAACTGAGTAGAATATTGTATCTTGGATTTGACCTCCTCATTTAGCCCAAGGGGTGATTTTTGCTGCTTCTGCAACATCAAATCAAAGCGATGAATATTTTTGATCTTGCTTTTTGCTTCGACCAGTGTCGCCTCATTGATGTCGATCAAAACTACGGGATAATCAAACTTGGCGCATAAATGGGCAATCCCCTGCCCCATAATGCCAGCCCCAATGATGCCGACAGATTGCACCCATCGTTCACCATTTGATACTTCCGCAGTGGAAGTCATAGATTCTTGTAACATAGTATTGGTTGCGTTTTTAATCCAAGTTTGTCGCAGAGTGAGCTACGAATACTTGGTGGATAGTAGATTTGGTAGAATAATTTTAGAATTGACCTGGAGAGATTTAGAGCAGGACTAGGAAACACCTGCAAGGGCTTCCGTTGATTTGTATTTTTGGTATAAAATTTCCTTTTCCCCGTAAAGTCGCTCTGCAATAATGTTGTTTTCTGCACACCATTCGAGCAACAAATCAGACTGTACGATGGGCTTGGATTCAGCGGTATATTTGATGCTACTAATGAACTCCAACCAGGGTTCTTGCCCCATAGCATAGACATACACTTCTAATGGATTGAAGGCTTCAACAATCCCTCTAGCCCTTTCGAAGTTAGATCCAGCCAAGCGCCTGTTTTGGTCTTGATTGCGTTGGAGAGGCTTGGTCAGCAAAGGACCGTAAACCCAACTTAGTGGAGCGCCCTCACATTCCATTCCCAGGAAAATGACATCTACGTTGCCCACTTCTTTTTGGATCAATTGGTAAAGCCTGTCTTCAACATTGCAAGCATCTGCAGCAAAAAGCATTGAGAAATCTCCAACTTGTACATGATGGCAAATTTTTGCTTGTACGTTCAAACCACCATGCTCTCCAATAAAGGGAAGTCCCGTAATGGTGCAATCCGCAAATTGGATGGATTCCATGTTATCGATTTCAATAATGTTGTCAAAACCAACATTGTTGAACATCAATTTTAAGTTGGGATCTTGTAAGGTTCCACCGGTTGTTCGAGGCACCACAATATTTTTAATGCGCTTCCGCAGTGGCAACAAAGTTTCAAACAAAATATGATCCTGATGATTGTGGGTAATCAGGACGTAATCAATAGTATCCGGTAAATCCATATCAGAAAACCGATCAATCCCGTTTTGGTAACCGTAGTAACTGATCAAAGGATCCAGCAATATACTTACATCTTTGGTTTCAATGAGAATACAAGCATGGCCAAAATACCGCATCCTCACTTGATCACCTTGATAGGTATTGTATTGAGGAGGAGCTTCCTCGGTAAAAAGAGACTGAAACAAGGCTTCCTTCTCAGAGGGAATATCGAAATAAGGTCGAATGTCTTCATAGGCCTTAGGCGTCCGTTTCATTGCACTCAACTGGTCAATTCCCTCGTAGGAAAAGGGAACATCTAAGTGAATGGTATCCGCTGATTCCAAGCGAGGCGTACTCAACACAAATGGACGTTCATCATTATTGGTCAACCATAGGACTAGGCTCTGTGCATCCGTTTTGTAAAAAGGGCTGCGGTAAAGCAAGTGCTCAAAAATGCGATAGGAAGGTTGGTTGTTTAAATCATAAACTAGTTCAACATATCCTTTAAGTATTTCTGGAATGTCTTTGTAGAGTGGTTCAAGAGAACAACCATCTGCTTTTTCCAATAAAAAGATACTCAGCTCTTTAAGCGCTTTGGCGAATGCCAATAAATCGTGGTGCTCGTCTAGAGTCGCCTGCTTGAGTGCTACAATACGATCGGATTGATTGCCCTCCAAATCCATAAAGGGTCCTCCTCTCATCTTAGGATTTTTGGCGGCCAACTCGTGCACCTTTGGTGCTTGAATGTAGGAATCCATAATCTCCAAATGTCTTCCCAAAATATTTAGGGCTGCGGTGGCAGGCGAGATCAGGTGACTCCATACATACCACTTATCAAACAAAGGTTCAAATACTACGTTTGGTTTCAAATAAACTTTTTTCATAACAAGACTTCAATGTTTATGATTGAGGTTATTTTAAAATAGTGTTGGGAAT
>JBCCSR010000759.1:0-3619 GCA_039199865.1 Bacteroidota bacterium | reverse complement strand
CTTCAATCGCCTGTCCACGAAAGTGTATTTCTGGTTTATTTTGTTTTAAAACCAGAGTACATTCCATATAATCTAAAATACGCATTCGATGCCCTCTTTTCTGCCCAGCAAAAAAGAGACTCCGGGTAGAATACAATTGTGGGCCCCGAGAAAGAATAAGTACATTCATTGCTATTTGGCTTATTTTTCAAATGTAAGTAATCTATTGGACATTCCCTTCCTCCTCGAAAGGAATAAAGCAACTTACCACAATACGATTATTGCGCCCAAAAATAGTTCACAATTTTGGCTATCTTGTAGCTTATCCAGTCCAATAAATCCGCTTCAGGATGCTCTCACGATGAGTTTTGGGCTTCAATAGTTCAACATAAAGCAATGGAGTCACGCAAACCTACACAAGATTTTCCAATCAACGACAAAAAAATCATCAATGGTTGGGCCATGTTTGACTGGGCCAATTCCTCTTATGCCTTGGTCATCACCGCAGCCATTTTCCCCGCCTATTTCAATGGAGTCACCAACACTTACAATGCAGCTGGAGAAGTGATCTCTAAAAATGTTGACTTTCTGGGAATGACCCTAAAGAATTCGACTTTGTTTTCCTATTCGGTATCCTTTGGCTATTTGCTCATCGCTTTGGCGCTTCCGCTATTGACCGGAGTGGCGGATTACAGTGGACGAAAAATGTATTTCATGAAGCGATTTACCCTACTGGGCTCGCTATCGTGTTTGTCATTATATTTATTCACCGGAGAAGGAAGTTTGGTCGTTGGAGTTTTAGGCTATATTCTTGCTCTGATTGGCTTTGCCGGAGGACAAGTTTTTTACAACTCTTATCTACCAATTATTGCGAGTGAAGACCAGGTTGACAATGTGAGTGCCAAGGGATTTGTGTACGGTTATGTGGGTAGTGTTATTCTACTCGTGTCCAATTTGGCAGTCATTATGAATGAAGCGAGTTTAGGCTTTGAGCCTGGCTATGGTTCGCGACTAGCCTTTATCAGCGTTGGACTGTGGTGGATTGGCTTTGCGCAAATCTCTTTTGCTCGTTTACCCAAAGACAATTACCGGCCAATTACCAAAGGGGTTTTATCAAAAGGTTACGAAGAGATCAAGAAGGTATGGGGAGAACTTCAAAACCTGCCCAATACCAAACGTTTTTTATTGTCCTACTTTTTCTATATTTCCGCTGCTCTTACGGTGATCATGTTGGCTGCCACTTTTGCGGAAGACGAGCTTAAAATGGATACGAGCAAACTGATCATTACCATTTTATTGATCCAAATTGTCGCCATTGCGGGCGCCTACTTATTTGCCAAACTATCCGCATGGAAAGGCAATAAATTGGCACTCATTTGCATCATGCTGATTTGGATTGTAGTGTGTGTTGCCGCTTATTTTGTACAGCAAGAAATGCAATTTTACGCGGTAGCGGCTGTGGTTGGCTTGGTGATGGGAGGAGTTCAATCCTTGTCTCGCTCCACCTATGCGAAACTCATTCCGGAGGCGACTACTGATACCGCCTCTTTCTTTAGCTTTTTCGATGTCCTAGAGAAACTGGGCGTCGTCATCGGTACTTTTGTTTTTGGTTATCTGGGAGAAGCCTACGGAATGCGCATTAGTGTACTTTCGCTTATTTTCAATTTTACCATCGGTACCCTGATTCTTCTATCCGTTGATATGCCCAAACGCAGTGCTGCGACATAAATTGAAATCCTTTATGAAAAATAAGGATTTGAAATCCTGATCCAACTAAAAATCCATTGGATCAGGATGCTGGAAAGTGTAATTGAGGATGGATTTGAGTTTGTGATTAGACACGATTTTGAATGTCGTCGGACCATTTTCCAAAAAAGTAGGGGCTACAAAACCTTGCTTCTTGGCCTGTGCGGTGTAAAATGCACTTCGACTTGGATGTTCATCTGCACAGCAGTTCAAGGTGATTCCCCATTTTCCTTGCCGCAGCAGTTGTAGAATAATGCCAATTGCATCTTCTTGATGAATCATATTGACGGCAGCATCTCCATTGGCCAGATCTTTTTTTCCAGCCAAGAAACGTCCTGCCTTTCGATCTCCTCCAACCAAACCCGCCATGCGTAAAACACTTACTTCGAGGTTTTCCAATCCCCCTAACCAGTTTTCAATGGACAAGAGGGCTCGGCCAGAAGGTCGAGAAGGATTGGGTAAATCAGACTCACTGACCGTTGAATTGACATTGCCATAAACACCAGTGGAGCTAATGAAAAGTAGCTTTTTCACTCCATTGGCCATAGCTCGCTCCACAAGGTTTTTAATTTGTATTGGGTGATAAGTCTCTATATCAGATCGCTTTCGCCCTGGAGGAATGTTGAGGATCAATATTTCCGATTGGAAAAATTCATTAATTTGCTCTCCAACCAACTGTTCCGTAGCTTGGATACAAAAAGCGGAAATTCCTTGTTCCTCTAAAGTCTTAATTTTTTCCTTTCGAGTGGTAGACCCATTAATAGTGTAACCCAAGCGAATGAGCTCGATCGCAAGGGGAAAACCAAGCCAGCCACAACCCATAATGGAAATGCGCTCTTTCACCATCAATTACTCGTATATGTATTCATAACAGCCAATGTCCGGTCGATCTACATCACGTGGTTCTCCATCTAAGTCGATGATGAAAGTTGGCAAAGGCATTGCTTTTTCTTCTGCCACCGAAAGGGTATCCAAATGATAATCATTCAGATCAGTATCGGTAAATAAGGCATCGTCGTTGGTCAAAGCCACACAATTGATGCAATCATTAAGAAAGTTGGGATATTGATCCTCCATCAAAATTTCATCCACTTTAACGACACAATTTTCAAATTGATAGGCAAATGCTCGATCAAAATTTTCAATCAAACTAATTTCATCCCGTCGGGAGCCAGCAATGATACAGTTTTTAAAATTTGCCGAAAGGTCATTCAAGGTAATTTCATTACAGAGCGGGAAATCCAAACAAAGTAAATTGCTCAAACTCAAAGAAGAAGCGTCTACACCATAGCTGGCAATCGTACAGTAAGTGAAATCGTACTCTCCTCCATAAGTCAGGCGTACTCCAGTGCTAGAGTTGTTGTAAATCAAACAATTCTCGGCTACAATTCGGGAATGAATCCCCAAAATACCATTGGAAGTTGTATTGTAAAACTGTGAATATCTTGCGGTCAATTCCGCGGCAGAGTCTACAGCAACACCAATTACTGAATTCTTGACCGTAGCATAATTGAAGGTATTGTTTCGACTGCCTGCACTCAAGACAATACCAAACCATTGTCCCGATTCATCGCCAAATTCTTCTTCCAAACGATCACCTTGAATGACTACAGGCTCATCTTCCGTTCCTTGAATATTCAATCGGCCCCTATCGGTGACGATGATTCGACCATCGTTATAGAATTGTCGCAAACTATCCTGCTCGGTGTCGATAAAGGTGGCCAATCCACCATGAACATACACTTTCGTCCCAGCGGGAATGGTCAGCGTACAATTGTCGATGACCAGGATGCCAAAAATGACATAAGGTTTGGGATCATTCCAAATCACTTCTCCCCCTCCACAATCTAAAACAGCGATTCCACCATTTCCAAACTGACTGGGAATGTAATTG
>JBCCSR010000758.1:0-3623 GCA_039199865.1 Bacteroidota bacterium | reverse complement strand
CCATTACAGAATAAGAATAATTAGGTATTGGGGCAAAGGAAGAACTAATGCTACTGAAACATTTACTTTCATCAACATTGGGATTACAAATCCCCGAAAAACCAGAAGCGATTCCTCCACTAGCTTGATAAGAAACAAGATGACTCAAATCCCCATTAAATGCTCCAGTATTGGCCTCATACGAGGCCAACACGGCGGCAGAACTTGAGCCAGAATAAGGGGCTGGAGTATCCCAGGCAAGAATTTCAGAGATGGCCATGGTCATATCGTCATTGGCATACAGCGTAATGACTTCATTCATGATACCCGTCAGATAATTGGTCGCTCCGATGGTTCCTCCTTTGTCGGTAACAATATCGTCATCAATTTCAAAGTAAACACGGATACAATCACCAACATCTCGACTCAAGGTATAATTAAGTTCCTTGTGGGTGTAAACATATCCATCATCTTCCATACCGCAGTTGAGTTCAAAAGGCTGGGCCAAATCCGCGTCTTTGTAGAGCAAGTGTTGATTGGTTTGGGGCGCATTTTTAACTGGATTGGAAGCATTCAATTTTCCAATCACAAAATTGTTCTTGGCCGTCCGGATCATCCCGATCACCTCATCTTCAAAAATACTAATTGAAACCAATGAGGCAGGATTGTTCTCCACAAATCCAGTGTAGTATAAACCTGCGGCATAATTGACGGAATGGTTTGGGTTAGAGGATTGCCGTAGTACAAAATCATGAGTTAGTACGTTGTTCCGTACCAAATGTAAGGTTTTACTTGACTGCTTGGGAAAAGGGATCGTAAGTTCTAGTACTTGGGGATTGGCTGCTTTGATGGCCTTGATGGACTCAAGATCAAGGTCGAGCAACAAACCCTGTTTGAGTGTTGATTTGTGAATGCCATAGGTGTTTAAATCTATATCAGATAAAGTAAGAATCTGGTGTTGGGCCGGTGTGTTCATTTTACTTGCTAATTCCACCTTTTCAAATACAGGAAAATGATCCCCCTTATTCTGTGCGGACAGAGCAGAAGTGACCCAGCACAAAAGAAGGACGAAAAGCTTAAAAGTTCGTACCATTTTTACATTTTTAAAGATTAAAAAATAAGCCTATCTATGTTGCGCACCATCGATAGGAAAGGACAGAGAAACGGTGTAGTAGGTTAGGAATTAAGCAGTGCTCACTCAAAAATAGTGGGCATTTCCAATCAAGCCTTTTAAATATTGAATGATCATATATTAGGTTTCAAATGTAAACATAAAAAAGACTCTCATACCAGTTTTTAAAGTTGACTTTTGGGCAACATGGAGGCCTACAACAAGGTAACATTAGGGTAACATCAGCTATTTCTCTCCCCATCCTATTCCGTCAAAACCACTGATAGTCAACACCATACAATTCTACTGTCATTCCCAATACACTTTGCCCCCTCTCAGCGGTTATTGCTGATTGTTCTCAATTGACAAGTCAGCAAAAGAATCAATAAGGTATTGTTCGGAAAAGAATTGGTTCGGAAACGCCTCTGCTCTCAATAGCTGAAAAGCGTAAAAAACAGACAATAGGCACTTAAACAGCTTATAATAAGTCTCTTACACACGCTTACATCACCCAAAATACTACTGTCTTCAGTTCACGTAACCCCAGTGCCCAGGATGTCTTTGATTTGTCCATTGATTTTTCCAACTCCAACCTTGAACTACCAGGAAACGATTTGGAAACGACTTATTATTGGATCGCTATTGCTTTTGAGACAGCGAATGGAGATTCTGATGTAGCCTCTTGGGCCTACACTCCAGAGAATGGGGAACTGGGCATTGAAGGCTTTAGTTTTAAACAAACACCGGATGCTCCAGTTTGGTTTCGTGGTTTTTTCGGGACAGAGGTCGTCTATAATTTCGATATAGATTGCCTGCCAATGACGATCAGCTCAACAATGAGTTCATCAAAACTAGAAGGTGTCCGCATTGCCCCCAATCCAAGTTCTGATCAAATAAGCATAACGGGCATAAAGAGCTTCGACAACATCACAGTTTACAACTTACTTGGACAAGAGCAATTGGCCCTCAATCCAGATGGGCCCCTCGACGTTGGGATCGACCTCTCTTCCTGGCAAAATGGCGTTTACGTAGTTTTGATTAGGCGCGGAGGAAAAGTAGGGACCTACAAAATAACAAAGCAGTAATCTAGATAACAATTCCTCTAGGCCGCCCATTTCGTGGAAGCGTACTTAGAGGTGTGGCTGGACGTCAGAACTTTTGTAAGAATCCAACAATATCTTGGTCGGGACTGAGTTGTAATTTTTTTCGCAAGCGATGACGACTCATTTTTGCCGAACTCGTCGAAATGCCACGAATGGCAGCGACATCTTTATTGGACAAATTCAAGCGAATTAGCCCCGCGAGATACTTTTCATTGGCCGTCAATTCTCCAAAGTTTTTTTCGAGTTTTTCGTAAAACGCACGATTCACTTTGTCTACATTGCTTTGCAGCAATTCCAGATCTTCACTGATTTGTAAATGATTGATCGCAAAAGAATTGATTTCTTTCAGCGCAAACTTGATCTCATTAGGGTTGGTTTTTTGCAATTGATTCAAGCGTTCAATAAGTTCGTTGGAAAACTGGTTCTTCCGCTTAATATCTAAGGCTAGGTTGGTCAAATCCGACTGCTTATTCATCAGTTGAGATTGAAGACGAGCGGCTTCTATTTCTTTTTTTTGCGTATCGCTTTTGTATTTGTAATAAAGCAGTATAGAAAACAATAAGCTGGTAATCAAACCAACTCCAATCAACCAGCTTCGCTGTTTTCTTATTTGAGCGGTTTGTTCCAGTTCAATAATTGCTTTTTCATTGGCCAACAATTTCTTTTCGTTTCTTGCGGTTTCGTATTTAATTTCCAGTTCGGCAATGTTTTTTTGGGTTTGTTCGTCCAGATAATCCTGCTTAGCATCATAGTATCTCTTATATGTAGCTAATGCGGCTCTGTAATCCTTTTTATCTTCCTGGATAGCGGTCAAATCCGAAAGAACCTCATACTTCATACTCTTGAGTACTCGTTTTTCGATAATCATAAGTGCAGAATCGAGATAACTAATCGCTTTATCATATTCCTTAAGTCCTCGAAATACTTTACCGATGATATTGTACCCCGCAGCCATGTTAATAGAATCCTGTTTGCCCTTCGCAAAGGCTAAATATTCATAAGCGAATGGCTGAGCAGATAGAGGTACATCTCTCAGTAAATAAATACTGGCAATATTGTAATTTGTATTTTGCACCCCCAACTCATGCCCAATCTCTGCCATCAATTGTTTACCTTCCATCAAGTACTCGACCGCTTTATCATATTTCTCTTGCCTCGCCAAAGCCACTCCCAGGCCATTAGTTGCAGCAGCCAAATTCCGAGTATCTCCTCTTAGTCTAAAAATTTCCATCCCCAACTGAAATTTTTCCTTGGCCCTTTCAATTTGTTGGAGCTCAGAATAAATGATGGCTTCCGACACATACCCCTTGGCAATCAAAGACGAATCCTTCAATGATTCTCCTATACTGAATAATATTTGATAGTGATAAAGTGCAGTATCCAATTTTCCAATTTCAGAGAAGTAATTTCCAAACCAAATATTGATCAAT
>JBCCSR010000757.1:0-3625 GCA_039199865.1 Bacteroidota bacterium | reverse complement strand
ATAGAATTTTAATGATTAAAATATATGACTCAATCAAAAATAGCAAATAATGTGCTAGGAAACAATTTGGCCTTTTTCGTTAAAAAAATCTTAACATTTTCTTAATACTTTTATGTTCTGGAGAAGACGATAGACGAAAAACAACTCCTCCCGATACTCAATGATGACTTCCCCAAAGGGCTAACGCTACCCATTTTTAGGATAATGGAATGAGCTAATGGGGATCCAAGTCTTGTCTTTTTAGTGTCTGTCTATCAAAACTTTGTAATCAGCTGACTCGCAATCATTCCCTCGGACTCCAAGCGCAATTGATAAGTACCAGGAGCCAACTGACCCAGGGAAAGCGGAATCTGATTGGGGCCACTTTGGGTCATGAGCTCCGATTGAAAGACCAACTTTCCAAGTAAGTCATACACTTGAACGCTGACCTCCGTAGCGATTGTGGCCTCCAATTCGACGGTCAATTGTTCAGTCATCGGATTGGGATAGACTTTAAATGCATCATTCTGTAAGCTCAACGATGCTGTCGAGGTCAAATTTCGTTCGCCAATAGCGAAGTAGGCCCCCCAGAATGCATTATTGACCAAAACGAATGCATCCCCAGCCCCCGATAGTTTATCTGAGGTCAATTGACGAAAGCCCAGCACATCCTCTCCCGCATTGGTCACACTAAAGAGCATACGATCATCTTCGATATTGTAATTGGGGTAACCCAAGGTATTGTTTTCGAAAACAAGCCCCTGATCTCCGGTTTGAATATTGGCCGTTCGAACTTGATAGTCGGTGCCAAAAAAAGTGGATTCAATGTAATCAAAGGCAATAATGTAGGGCGAATTTTTGGCAAAAGTTGGATTGCCCACGCTGACGTTTTCGGGTAGGCTGGAAAAGAGTTTGGAGATGGTAGGATCATTTGGATCTTCAAAGTTATTGTTATCGTTATCCCAAACCTTGATGATCCCAATGTCCCAATAGGAAATATCTTGCCCTAATTGGTTTTCAATTCTGTTGAAGGCATCATACAAGATGTATTGACCACTCACATCCCATTCTAAAGCATCGGCATACTCTACATCACCGGTACTGACTCCCGTGGTGAAGGTTGGATTACTCAATACAAAACTTTGACTGGTCCCAGAAATGAAATCGAAGACGAAAATTTCATTATCAAACAGTCCTTGCCCTACATTTCCGGAGAGCGCGGCTATTTTTGTTCCGTCTTTAGAGGTGACAATATTGCGCCATTCGATGGTCTCATTTAAAACGAAGTTGGCAACAACCTGTGGGCTACCGGAGGACCAATCCAGGTCGAACTCCCGTAGTCGGCGATCAGCATCCACGTAAACGACGATTGTTCCGTCGTCGGTTACACTGGGCTTGCTGATGTGGTTATCCGTAGAAAAGTTAAACAGCGGATTGCCGTCGGGATTGGCATTATTGATATTGCTCAGTGTGGGGTCTGACCAGATGATGAATTCATCCCCGGGGTTGGCATTCAAATCATTTTGGTAACTCCCGCCTTGATTGCCAAAAATTTCCACTTGATCGAAGGCAAATGCTGCAGCATTGTATTCGGAAGAATTGATGCCGTGTAAATCCTCGGCGGCTTGTAAAACCGCGATGCGTAGATCGACGAAGGTGGAAGACATGACGAGATAGTCGGTTAAAGCCTTGTAGAAAACTTGCTCTGCTTTGGCCCGTCCTACATTGGGATTATTGGCAAAAAGAAAGAAGGCGTGGTTGGGAATCCCACTGTTGATGTGTACGCCTCCATTATCCGCAGATCCGGTAAATCGTTCACTGTAGGTTTGGGGCTGCCAAAAGAAATCTCCCGGATTCCCGCCATTGTTGGGATTGGCCATATCTCGCATGGTGCCCGTTGGAAATACCTGAGGATTGGCCACCTCCTCACCAATTTGCCAATCATCTCGATCGATCATGGCACCAAAAATATCGGCAAAGGATTCGTTGAGTGCCCCCGATTCGTTTTGATAAGCGAGGTTGGCAGTGCTCTGTACTACCCCATGCGACATTTCGTGCCCAGCTACATCCAGTGCTTTGGCCAGGGGAGCATTAAAGACCTGTGCTCCATTGCCATAAAACATGGCTGCTCCATTCCAAAACGCATTATCGAAATCATTTCCATCTTCATCGGGTACGTTGATGATCGAAACGATGTTTTCTCCTTCATCTTTGATCGAGTTGCGGCCGAAAGTATTCTTGAAATATTCGTAAGCAATTCCCGCATTGTAGTGAGCAGATACTGCGGTCGCGGGCCAGGCATTGAAATTAGAGGCCATCAATAAAACATTGGCTCCTGGTCCCGTTGGCCAAATGTTTTGGGCATCATAAGTTGCAATGACCCCGACAAGGGTAGAAGGTACATTGGAGGCCTGGGCATTGAACATATCTCGTGAACCGTCGATGAGATAAAAAATACCATTTTCTTCCCATAAATTGATGGTTCGGGAAATGCCAAATAAATCGAATTCATTGGTGGTGATCGGTCCTGGAGGAGGTAAAGTGAAATCTTTGCTAGGATGGCTGTCTTTTTGGACGAATGGAGCATGGTGATGATGATCATGCTCTGGATGCCAACCATGGACTTGACAAATATTATTGAATTGATGTATTATGGTCCCATCAATAGCGTCTACAAAGTATTCCCATCGATTGCTCAAATTGGGAATGACGGTAATGTGCCAAACCAATTGCTCCCCATCAATTTGCCCATCCTGGTGGTAGATGACCAAGTCGCTCTGCCATTGTGGCCCCGAAATGAATGGCTTCTGTTCATTACTCAAAACTTCAAAAGAAGTGGTGTTACTCAAATGACTTTTGACGAGTGCTTCTGCTTGGGATTGACTGATGGATGGACTCAGCTGTTCCAATTTTGGACTGGGAAAGTACCGACCATTGAACAAATAAATGCTTCCATCTTTTTCGTGTAGCATGACTTCTGCACCATATACTTTGAGGCCTTGATGGACTTGTTGCATTCGTAGATGTCGATGTTGTTGTTGATCCATTCGACTCGATTGCAAAACAAATTCTTCTTCTGGGCTATCGATATTGAGGGTCGCCTTGACGGCATTCAGATATTCAAAAGCATTGGCTTGTGGACTCAGCTGAGGCGTTGGTTCCTTTAGCTCACCTTTGATCCAAGTGGTCATGCCATTGTCTTTTGCTTTGAATAGCTGAAGTTGTTCTTCTCCGGGAATGGCCAGAGGAATTGCTTCTAAATGATCATAATTCACTTGTGCTCGATCAAGGATACGGTTTTGCGTAGGTAACCCTGGCGACCTTGTAGCAATGACGATATTGCTTTTGTCAATGGTACTTTTGCTGGATCCTCGGGGTGGAGTGGGTTTGCTGTGTTGTGCCAGCACCCTACTCTGACCGACGAGTAAAAGTAGAACAAGGGAGGAGATAAAGTATTTCATATGGATGATTTTAGGAAGATTTGTCGATTTGAAGTTTTAGTTGTGGTGGCCTACTAAGCGAGTCAGATTGCCGTAAAAAATGGAGAGCTTAGTCTCCAACTGTTCACTTTGCGAGGACCAAAGGATGCGATGTTCTTTCTCCTCAGTGGTATATACGATAAATCGATACCTATTGGCTGGATCGT
>JBCCSR010000756.1:0-3628 GCA_039199865.1 Bacteroidota bacterium | reverse complement strand
TGAGCAGTCGTTATTTGCTCAATATAAAAACTTTGGTCAACTTCCAATTTGATCCGATTTAAACCAACCAAAGTACCGACCCAGATTTGATCTTGCTCGTCCACAAAAATATTTTCAATCATGTTAGAGCTCAAGCCCTGAATGGCCCCAATGGTTTGAACGCTTTGCTCTTTTATCAGGACAATCCCTTCTCCCTTTGTCCCAATCACCAGCGTTCCATCCGAAAGTTGTCCGATATCTTCGATGCGTAAACGCAAAGCCCGATGATTGATCTCTGGCGGAATCAGTTGATGATTTCGGTATTCAAACAGTCCATCTTTATTGCCTACCCAAACCCTTTCCTGACGGTCTTCATAAACGACAAAAGTACGTTGCTCGATCTCCCACCGACGAGAATCATCTACAATTGTTTTACGCTCTAAATCTACTTTGACAAAACCCAATCGATCGGCGCCCCAGAGAAAGCGACCATCCTCAGAAAAATTGATTCGCTTATTGCCCACCTCTTTCGTAACTTTCTTGTTATACGATTGGCTGGCTAACAAAATATTTTCCCATGTCCCGTTTTCCCAATAGCTCAAATAATCTCCTCCTTTCCACAGCACCTTGCGCTTTTGGTCGTATTTTAAATCCCAATTTTCGGAATCAAAAGGGGCATCGGGCATTCGCTCCACTTTATTTTGACGAACATCGATCAAAAACAATCCTCCATTGCGCAGGGAAATCCAAAAAGCATCATCACTCTTGATGCTGATCCCTTTGATCAAATCTCCCGGCAAGCCCATTCTACGATCGTAGACCAAGAGATTGAAAACTGGCGTGTAAAAAACCCCTTGTTCTATGGTACTAAACCAATAGCCTCCTTTGCGATCTTTCATCACCGAGGTCACAGAGTAACCGTCAAGAAAATGCCTTCCCTCTCCCGCTTTCAATGCCGCCAAATTTTCGTACTGATAGACTCCTCCTCCATTGATGGCCCCCAAGAATACCTGTCCACCTGGTTCCGCGTAGAGGCTATTTTGAGTCAAGCGATAAGGACAGTCAATGGTCCACAACAGTTGCCCCTCCTTGATTCTGGAGAGATAACCACCGTGAAAAAACAAGTACTCCTCCTTGGCGACTCTATTCAAACAGTTGGTAAAGCGATAGACACCATAATTGTTTTTGATGCCTTGAATATATTGGATACTGTCTCCATGTAACTCAATATCAGGGAGGATTCCCTTAGCTCTATACTTTTGATAAAATGCTGCTTTGTCAGCCTCTGCGGGTAAGGAAATTTGATAAAAAGCGCGGGGGCCTATTTCTTTGAGGATAGCAAAACCGGGGGTTTGAGGCCGAAACAACTGGTAAGCTCCATCGGGCTTAATTTCGAGAATACCTTTAGAAGGAATATTCGTATAAAAAGTTCCATCCTCTGCAACGTAAAAGCCCTGAGAAGTTCCCTTTTTACTGTCGTAAAATTGTTGAACGATATCATTGTGGGCAAAAGGATAGATGCGGCCATTCTCGTAATAATAAAAATCATGCGATAAGGTATTCATCCAAATCCTACCCTGCGCATCTTCATGCAAATGAAAAACAACGGCATCCCGCAGACCATCCTTGGCAGAAAAATTTCGAAACTGATACCCATCATAGCGGCTCACTCCGTTGTCAGTGGTAATCCAAATGTAATCCTTACTATCTTGAAATACCACGTAAGTTTCTGAGCTGGGTAAACCATTATCTGTCGTAAAATTCCGAAAAATAGGCTGTGGATTTTGGGCCCAGCTCCTTCCGCAAAAGAGAGCCATCCAGAAGATAAAGTTGAAGACAGCACGATACACTTAAACAATCTTTTTTTGGTCGTGGATAAAGTTACACTAATTTCAGCAAATGTTATATTTGCAGCTTTTAGACCCAATTCATTGATAAATGTCGAAAGATAGCTTATTCATCGTGATTGAAGGACTCGATGGTTCAGGAAAAACCACAGTAGCTCGCAAATTAGCGGCTTTTCTCGAATGGAGTTTCGAACAACCCGTAAAATTGAGTTGCGA
The DNA here is from genome assembly GCA_039199865.1 of Bacteroidota bacterium. GTDB lineage: Bacteria > Bacteroidota > Bacteroidia > Chitinophagales > Saprospiraceae > JALZUU01. The sequence goes on along the minus strand of JBCCSR010000756.1, from coordinate 1,586 downwards.
ACCCAATGATGCCTGCTGTGGTGGCTTGTACATTCGTCAAGTCCTGACAAAAAAAATCAAACGGTTTTCTCACAAAACCTTGGCACTGGCCTTTGCGGCCAATCGCTTAGATCATGGCGATCGAGTAATCGGTCCTTGGTTGGAAGGGGGCCATTCACGCATCTTGATCTCCGATCGCTACTACCTCTCCTCACTGGTATACCAATCTACCGAAAGTTTGTCGATGGAAGAGGTCATGGAAATCAATAACCAAGCCCGACATCCCGACATTATTTTCTTCATGAATGTAAGCAATAAGGTCTGTTTTCAAAGGATGAAAATTCGCAATCAACCGCAAGAGCTTTTCGAAGTTAACTTATCAGAAACCAGAGCAAAATATCGACGAGCCATAGCTTTTCTCCAAAAGACCATCGACACCCCGATCATCGAAGTTGATGGCAATGGAAGTATTGATGAATCACTTTTACAAATGACGCGAGCCATCCATCAATTGGCTGGCCCGTGGAGAAAAGATCAATTGCTGACGCTTGGCATTTTTAATCAAAGAACGACCACAGCCTTCCAGTACAATGGCTCAACCGATTGGACCTTGGCCCATTTTTTAAATGACTTTCGTCAAAATACTACTCAGGATTCCGCACAGCAATTACGCACGACCTTTGAGCAACTAAGTAATGAACAAAAAGGGGCTTTGTGCATCGACTATCTACAAACTTTTGGCTACCAATTCGGTTCAAGACAGTTGCTCCCAAATATTGATGCCTTTGAATTGCGTTACCACTTGCCTCTTGGTTTGGAGCAAAGGGGAAGTATCTTATTTCTTGAGCAAGCTCAACAATTGGAGAAAATTTTTCAGTACATTCCCCAAATCCCTCAACTTGCTGATTTTTTATTGATCTTTTCCCCGATTGTGGATGATCTAGAAGTGGGTCACTTCGAAAGAGAACTCGTAAATTTTCAAAATCAATCTCAATCCTTATCTCCATCCATTCGTTTTCTGAGTGGAAAGACCATCATTGATTCCATTCTAGCCTAAATAAAAAACTGCCACCTCAATCGCATTCGATCGAGGGGCAGCCCACACACTATGAGAACACCCATTATTTCTTATCACCTTTACTACTAAAGGCGTTACTATTTTTTCAAAAGGCTGCTCAAAATAACTGCCACCCCGACCACATTCGGTCGAGGGGCAGCCCACACACTATGAGAACACCCATTATTTCTTGCCTCCTTTGCTTCCAAAGGGGATTACATCTTTTCAAGCAGGCCCTCAAAATAACTGCCACCTCGATCGCATTCGATCGAGGGGCAGCCCACACACTATGAGAACACCCATTATTTCTTATCACCTTTGCTTCCAAAGGCGTTTTCAGCTTTTCAAGCAGGCCCTCAAAATAACTGCCACCCCGACCACATTCGGTCGAGGGGCAGCCCACACACTATGAGAACACCCATTATTTCTTATCGCCTTTGCTTCCAAAGGGGATTACATCTTTTCAAGCAGGCCCTCAAAATAACTGCCACCCCGATCGCATTCGATCGAGGGGCAGCCCACACACTATGAGAACACCCATTATTTCTTA
>JBCCSR010000755.1:0-3646 GCA_039199865.1 Bacteroidota bacterium | reverse complement strand
TCGAAATTTCTGAACCTTGAAATTTGTTGAATTTACTGTTTTCTGTCAATTGGTTAATTGAGGTAGTCATCATAAAAATGTTTTAAGTGTCTTGTCAAGACAAGACAGAGGTGATAAAAAAAATCCAGTTGATTACGGGGAAAACAACAGTCGTATTTCAGAGTTGTAGTCGTAAAACCAAATCATTCTAGCGCTAGCAAATCATTGGGCAACAATCATTGAAAAGTGTTTTCAATTGTTGATACAAAGATGGGTAGGACTAATAGTGATGATTGGGGCAAACAGGTGGGAGAAATGGAGGAATAGGGGGAGAAATGGAGCAATAAAGTAGGAAAAATGGAGCTGGGATGTTATTTAGACGAGGTAGGTGACTTGAAATTTCTACTTTTTTACGACAAAGCGAGAGGAGCGGCAGGATGTTATAACATGAGTAGAAATGGGAAGTTAGGTGCTAAGATTTCCGGAGGTTCCGGTTTCCGTGAGACTTGGGATATGATTTTTGATCTCAATTGATTATTGAGAAAAGTGTTTTATTGAAAGTTGTTGTTGGATAAGTTTCTATCCAACAACAACTTTCAAGGGGAATGACTGATCTAGCCATTGATCTGAGCATTACTTTATTTTCGCTATTGCGCAAAAGGTGATTTATTCCTTTTTTTATTCGGGTAACGTACCACCAATATTTCGATTGTTCCAGGTGGCACTTCGGTCGGAGGCATTGGTTATCCCATCCAGATTACAGTCCGAATCTAGATAGCCAGAGCTATTCCTATCGTTCCAGGTCATACTACGATCCGAGGCGTTGATCATTCCGGACTTGTCGGGGTCTGCTCCGTACATGCCCCAGACGCCAGCTGTCAGGTTGAAGCGGGAATTGGTCCCATAAACGGCTTCGGTATCCGCACTAAAATCGATCATCGTAGCAGTAGTAGAGAGTCCTCGTGTCGTAGCGGTCATCAAACCGAGGTGATTTCGATGTCGAATTGCGATATAATAGTGTCCAGGATCCGCATCGGCAAAACCCACCGGACTCACTCCATCAGTATCGACAACATCTCCATCTCTTTGTAGTAAGGCGGAACGACTGTGCAATACTTCCGTATTATCCAATTCACTTCGCAATTCAATGACCACCCAATCCACAATAGCATCTCCTCCCTCGATTGCCAAAACTGAAGCATCTACCGTTTCACCATTATTACTGTAAGGTTCGGTACTTGGAATTAAATCTAAAATACGTAGATCATCATTCATTAAGCCAGAGGCGCTATCGTAAGGGCCCTCCAGAAAGGTTTTGGCATTGACCAGAAGATCAGTGGAGGGGCAGTTCCCTACAGGATCATCAACGGTCACTGTAGCGGTACAGGTATTTGAATAGCTGCTCACCGATCTGGTCAGAGTTACTATTTGATCTCCAAGCTGTGTACAATCAAATTCAGTTTGATCCAAAGAAAGGGTCGCTTGGTTATTGCATACATTGTCTGGTACCAAGATATCCTCGGGGGTAATGCTTGCTATACCAGTGTCATCAATCGAAACGCTAATATCCTGGCAATCGGGTTCTTTGGGAACAAGCGTCAAGGTTGACTCACAAGTAGTAGCGACAAAATTATTATCCCTAACCATCAAAGTAACGGTTTGTGATCCTAGATCAGAACAATTCAATTTATTTGGAATGATAAAACGGATACTGATATTTGAGCAAAGACTGTAGGAACCATCATCGATGTAATCTGGATTGAGGGTGATATTGTTTGAAGTTAAAACGACAGTCGTATCCTTGCACAGTGCTGTTGGAGCGGTACTGCCCCCTTCAATTGTTACCGTAAAAGTACATTGTGAAGAGTTGTTGGTGTTGACGTTTCTTGTTCGAAAGCCAAAGTTATAACTTCCCGGTGCTAATGAAGATCCCATAGCTGGTCCGGAAAATTGGGTGTTTGCTACGTAACAATCTTCATAGTGAAAAATAGCACTGGTATCAATGATTGTGTTACATTCCTCTTCACCGATAGTAACGGTATAATTTTCTGGGCATTCCAGGGTAGGTGCTGCGGAAGGATGCAAGACTCGTACTAAAAATGTGCAAGAAGTAGTTCGGTTCGCATTGTTGGTGACCTCCCACCTTACGAGATTATCCCCTATTGGAAAGGTACTACCACTGGGAAGCCCTTGGGCTAAATTGACGCTTATATCATCAGGACAGACATCATCCCATGCGTTATATTCGTAGTCATAAATGGCTCCACAATCTTCATAAGTAGCCGTTAGATGAATCGTCCCAGAAGGGCAAGTAATATTTGGCCAGCTAGGATTTTTTACAGTTAGCGTGCTGGTACAACTCAATTGATCAGAACCATCATCTGGGGTATAAATCAGGGTGACGGTTCTAGGGTTGCCTACATCACTGCAATCCATGAAAGGGTTAGTGCCTTCTGCGAATGCAACCGTCCCATTACCGGGTATAAAACTAACGCAGGTGGAAGAAAGATTACCAAAAATTTCTTCTGGAGTAAAGGTATAGGAGCTTGTTTCACTATTAAAGTATACCGTGCGATTGATGCAGTTTAGAATTGGAGCCACCGTATCTGCTATGGTTAAAGTGTAATAACATCTAGTCGTATTGTTCTCCGGATCGGTAACATCGATCCAGGCAAATTCATCTACGCCTACATCATTACAATTGAAAAATACATTTGGATTGTTGTATTTCCAATTGTAAGTCAATTCGGAAGTATCATAGCAAAGGTCACTGACCGATTCAATGGGCAATTCGTCCAGAGTGAAATGGTAAACGCCATCGCCTACATGAATGGTATTGTCATTACAGACGATTTCCGGGCCGGCGCCATCCCGTATGGTTACCGTAGCCGTTACGGTGGGTAGTTGGGATTCGTGTGCTACCGGAGCAGAGAGCAAGGTGATTTCGTGGCTGCCGATGTGCTCACAACTGACATTGAGTGGTAACTGGGATTCGTCCCAGGAATAGCCACTGATGATTTGCGCTTCTGACAAGCAATTATCGCTTGCACTGGCGATGAAAGCAGAGTAGTCAATAGTAGCACTTCCTGTTGCATCGAGGTTGATGGTCACGTTTTGTGGAATAACCGTAGGTGCCAGCGTATCTAAAATGGTAATGTACATCGTACCTGTAGTCGTATTATCAGATGTATCCGTTGCTGTGAATTCAAGTGTCTGCACTGTTCCCAGATGTGAGCAATCATAATCATCGTGGGAAGGATTCCATATATAATAAATTTCCGAAGCAGGAGTACAATCTGTCGATTCAAAGGTAAGGTCTTCATGGTCCAGATCAACCGATCCTTGTTGATTAAGATAAGCGGTGGCCGTTGGATAATCTGGTAAAGTAGGAGGGGCTGCATCAAGTACCGTAATTTGTGATACACAAATAGCCGTGCCACCAAGATTATCGGTCACCACCAAGGTCTGGGTAAAATTAGAAAGACCGTATTGCTCACAAGTTAAAGTCATTTCGGAAACTGTAGTATAATCAGAAGGGAAAGTTCCTTCAAGAATACTGTATGAACTAATTTCACAGGCATCCGTAGAGCCTCCATCCAATTCTTGTGCACTAAGGAGGTATTCATGGTTATCTACCAAGCTCACCGTAAGGTCTTGACAAATAGCG
>JBCCSR010000754.1:0-3653 GCA_039199865.1 Bacteroidota bacterium | reverse complement strand
GTTCGTCTTGTTTGAGGTACTTTCGCAATCTAGAGATGAATACGTCGAGGCTACGTCCCATGAAATAATCATCCTCTCCCCAGAGTTTTTTGAGGATATCGGAGCGTTTGAGGATTTCATTTTGGTTCTGGGCAAAAAACTTGAGCAAGTCGGCCTCTTTTTGGGTCAAAATCTTGCTGTGCTCTTCGATATTAAGCGATAAGTTTTTGTAGTCAAACTGGTATTTTCCGACCAAAAATCGGCTGGGGTCAACGACTTCGGTAATCTTGCTGCGCCGCAAAAATATTTCAATTTTAAGGATCAACTCCTCAATACTAAAAGGCTTGGTCAAATAATCATCAGCGCCCAAACGCAAGCCTTGAATTTTATCCTCTTTTAAAGATTTGGCGGTGAGAAAAATAATGGGGACTTCGGTGTTGAATGCTCGAATGGCTTTGGCAATGGTAAATCCATCTACCTCGGGAAGCATTACATCCAGAATGCACAGATCAAATTGTTGCTGATGGATAATCTCCATGGCCTTGGCGCCGTCTTCGCAATAAGTGATCTTATAGCCTTGCAATTCGAGATTGTCCCGAGTGACAAAACTCAGGCTTTCGTCATCTTCCACGTAGAGGAGGTGCGCTTTCATAGGTGAAGTAGGTTGATTGATGCTTTGCTGATTATTGAACGAATGATTAGCCATTATGGTGCATTTTTAAACGAATAGTGGTCCCGATATTGGGTTCGCTTTCCAAACTCAATTTCCAACCGTGGGCGTCGCAAACATTTTTGATGTAGTACAGTCCCAATCCAAAGCCCTTTACATTGTGTACGTTCCCAGTTGGCACGCGATAAAATTTGTTGAATACTCTTTGCTGATGTTCTGCCGCAATCCCAATGCCTTGATCGCTAACGCTCAGCAACAAATTTCCATCTTCTTCTTCGGTAGACAAATGAATTTGCGGCTTCTGCCGACAATATTTAATGGCATTGTCTAATAAATTATGAAGGATATTGGACAGGTGAAGTTTATCCGCAGAGATGATTGGATTTTTTGCTTTTAATTGACTGCTAAGTGCCCCTTTCTTCTCCCCTATCCTCAATTCCATACTTTCTATGATGCTGCGTAACAATTGATGTAAATCGACTTGCTCGCGATTGAGCATAAAGCTTTCCCGCTCGATTTTGGCCAGTTGCAATACCTTTTCTACCTGATTATTCAAGCGCTGATTTTGTTCCTTTACAATATTGGCATAGCGCAAAAGGCGATCATCCGACTTTACTGATTCGTGATTGAGAAAAACATCTGCGGAGATCTTAATGGTAGAAATAGGCGTTTTGAATTCATGGGTCATGTTGTTGATAAAATCTTTTTGCATTTCCGACAAGCGTTTTTGCCGCAAGATCACCGAAATGGAATAAATAAAAAAGATAATGGAAAGCAGTAGAATCAAGGAAAAGAAAACCACCAAACGCATGTCTCCCAAAATGCGACTATTCCGGTTGGGAAAGCGCACACTAAAATAATAGTCGAACGCTCCATCTACGGGCGATTCCAATAGTTGGGGCGTCTCCCCGGGATTGCCCTTGCTATCGTCTTTCTGATAATCGATGTAGCGACCATAGACCATTTCGTTGCTTTCGCAGTCAAAAATGCTGTACTCAAAATCGACATTGAGCCCACTCTTTTCCAGTTCTCTTTGCAGCAAGTATTCCAACATATCGGCATTGATCTCGTTGTTGATGTTGACCAAATAAGTGTTGGAAGATTGCTGTAAAATAAGTCCTTTTGCGGGTAGGCTATTGCGCTTGCTCAATCGTTCCAATTCATTTGCAACGTTGAGCAAGACCAATTTAACCGTTTGATTAAACTCTTGATCTTTGATATCCCAGGTTCGCATCACCCAATACGATTGGATGCCAATGATGCCGATAATGGTAATTGCTCCCAAAATAATAATGCGACGAATGATGCTATTTTCCAATGGATTCTATTTTCGAGAACAAAAAACGCATACTGAATTTACAGTTATGTAAACTGCTGAAATTATCTTTCTTACGCAAGTTATCGTCTTATTTTTTGAATACAAAATTCGTTAACAGCTCATTAACAAACATTGAACAGTCATTAACAGCGATTCGAAAGACCTGCCCCTATCTTTGTGTCGTTACTTGTTTTTAAACGCTCAAAATACTGTTTTTGAGTAATTGTAAACCTTCAAAAAATATAAAAATCATGAAGTCATTTGTTCAAGTTCTCGTTCTTGCTTTTCTATTGGTCGGCACTACCGCTACTGCTCAAAGTGATAAAGCTATCGATGCTAAAACTCCACAAGCAAAATTGGTCAAAACGGAAGTCAATAGTCCCCAAGGAATTAGCTGGGATAAGACGCAATACGACTACGGTAAAATTCCCCAAAACGTACCTGCGGAGGCCGTTTTCACCCTCACCAACACCAGCAATGAGCCACTCATTATTACCAAAGTGAAAGGTTCTTGTGGATGCACCGCTACTGCCCATAGCGACGACCCCGTTATGCCCGGAGAAAATACGACGATTACTGCCACTTACAATGCAAAGAAAAAGGGAGCTTTTACCAAAACGGTAAGAGTAACGACCAATCAAAGTGAAAGTCCAGTTGTCCTAAAAATCAAAGGCACGGTAGAAGCTGCCGAGTAATTTTTAGATCACCTACGCCAGTACAAAAGACAAATTCTCTAACAAAATAGGTTATCCCTTCCGGATAACCTATTTTTGTGTCCGTATATGAATCGGGTACTCTACATAAAAATATTTTGTGCTTTCCTGTTGCTCTCCTTGCTTATGGAGACAAAAGCACAAGAAGGCAAAAACCCCTTTGACCTCAAGCATCGCAAAGAGGTCGTTGAAGCACCCAACCAACCCATGGTCCAAGAGTCGCCCAGTATTGAAAAAGCCAGCCAGCCCAGCGTCGAGGAAGCCCACAATACTGAAGTTTCCGGGCAGCCAATAGAGGAAAGTCCTGCCTCTCCAGACAATCCTTTCAATGTAAAGCGTCAGCAGGTAAAATCGTCCAGTCCTCCCGTTTCTCTACCCGTTGAGGAAGAAAGAACCGATGAGGAAATTTTGGTGGAAACTGATGCCTCAGAGCCTACGCAAAGTGAAGTTCGTCCTTTGAGCAATAGTTTTAAATTTTGGACCATTACCTGTCTGTTGGTTCTTTTGACCTTGACCGTCACCCTTTACAACAGCAATATTTCAAAAGTTTATCGTGCTTTTTTGAATGATAATTTTTTAAAAATGGTTCACCGCGAGCAGCATGGATCCATTTTGGCTTTTCCCTATCTACTATTGTACCTTTTATTTTTCATTAGTGCGGGTATTTTCACCTTTTTGATTGCTCAATATTATGGCGTTGCACTTACGCAGAGTCACTTCGTTGATCTACTCACTTACATTGGTTTGATTGCCCTCCTTTTTGCACTCAAACACCTGACACTCAATATCATTAGCCAAGTTTTCCCAATCAGTAAAGACATCAAGCAATATAGCTTTACCATTGTCATTTTTGGCATTATTCTCGGTCTGCTACTCATCCCGGCCAGTGTTTTTATTGCTTTTGCCAGTTCAGAGATGACCAAAATCCTGATTTATGGAACATTTGTTGTCATCTTTTTGCTGTATCTATTCC
>JBCCSR010000753.1:0-3654 GCA_039199865.1 Bacteroidota bacterium | reverse complement strand
CCCCATCATTGTCAATATCTACGAAATTGGAGCCTTGTAAAAAGATATTGGAATTGGGCAAATCAGATTCGAGATAATTGCTTCCATCGGTATTTGCTTTGAGGAATTTGATGTCGTTGTAAGCTCCACCGGTAATCAAATCGTTGTAGCCATTTTGATCGGCATCGCCAATGCAAAGGCTCCACTCACTACCATTGCTCACATCTCCATAGCTAAAACTGCTAAAGGTAGCATTGGGTGCTTGTTGGTATTCAATAAAAAGATTGCTCGCATTTTGAAAACGAATGATGTCGTCTAGGCCATCCCCGTTCATATCGGCGATCCCGATGGCAACCCCACTACGGAAACTTGGATTGGATAAAAGGGAAGTTTGATTGGTAAAAGTCTGCGTTATTCCTAGCCATGGCAATACCAGACATAGCCACAGCAATCCGATTTTCCTCCATTGTTTGCCCCGAGGTTCAAGATGGGGGAATGGTACATTCTCTCTGTTCATGTTTGTTTGTTTTTTAGTTGCGTCTGGTCATTCTCAGACCTTAAATTCTTTATCCAATGAGCATCTAGATTTATTTGTTGCATTCCTGTTCTTTATGGGACGTACCATCAAAACTCGACAAGCGGATATTGGGTATACAATCGACTACCTACCGTTTGTATCAAAGGCCCTCAGAAAAAATAGCTAGCCAGTAAAAAGCAGGTCAGATCCAGCTTAGCTCCATTAGATAGTACTCAAAAGATAATTTCCTTTTCTGGATTTCATTACATGTTTTGTACTCAATGAACTTCCGCTCGAATCATTTAATGAAATCGGTCAATTATTTTTTAGGTCATCCTAAATATTGAGATACAGCAAGTGTCACAAAGGAAATGCACATTTTGCTGGTCCTAATAATTAATTGTGAAATAAGATAGGTAGGTGTGCTAGCGCTGGGCAATACCAGAATTATTGGTTATTTCCTGATAGGGGGACGTACAGATTGCTCAAGTGAGGGGACCTAAACAAGATTGATTCTAAGGATTGACTGAATTGGCCTTTCCAGCTTTTAAAGCTATTCCAACTCAATTGTCTTTTCTCTTAAAAGTCATTCTGGTTATAAAATTACTAAAATAATTGCTTAAATGCAGTGATTTTTTGGAAAGCCATTCCCACTTCCCCGGCAACCATGAGCCAAACTGGTTGGCAATACCGCAAAACAATTGCTTTTCAAGAAAACAGATTGATCATCTTTTGCGCTTGGAGAAGAGGCCTATCAAAAATAAGCTTACCTTTGAGAAATAAATTGGAGTATTCCGAATAAATTCTTTCCTCCCTTTCCCTTACGGAAAAGTTTGATTGGTTTAATCCTTATTTTTCGGACCATTAATTTTTTCGTATGACGATCTCAGCTAACAAAGTCGTAAGCATACATTATACCCTTACAGACAATCAAGAAAGAATCATTGATACCTCGGATGGACGCGAGCCTTTGGTGTATTTGCATGGTGTTGGGCAATTGATTAGTGGTTTGGAGCGAGAGCTACTCGGAAAAGCGGTTGGCGATCAATTGAAGGTATCGATTCCTCCAAGTGAGGGCTACGGAGAGAGGGACCAAAATCTCCTCAAAAAAGTCCCTTTGGCCAATTTTCCCACCAAAGAGTTGCAGCCTGGGATGCAATTTCAAACCCAAACGGAGCAAGGAAATATGATTTTTACTGTAATTGAAGTTGGAGGGGATCATGTCGTCGTAGATGGCAATCATCCCCTAGCGGGGATCATGCTCCACTTTAAAGTAGAAATTATCGCTATTCGGCAGGCCTCCCCTGAAGAAATTGAGTATCAACACGTTCATGGCTCAGAAGGAGATCAACAGTAGCATTCCTCTGACCGGCTTTCTTTCAAATTGAATTTACGTTCAAATCGAATAAAAATTCGTCTTGTCAATGCATCTCTGCGGCCAGTCGATATCCCTTTTTCATTGGTCATTTCTTAAAAATAGGCCTCTATTTACCAAGGGATTGAAGTGCCTTACCAAGTCACTTTGCCATTCCTGAAGGCCAAAAAAGAGTTGTTTCGAGCAGAAAAATCCAATTTTTTCCCCAATTAAGGGACAAAAAATCCAAGTGCTTAATCCGTCCAAATGATGGATCATGGAACTGATAAAGCTGCCATTTTTCCCTTCTAAATTGCATTATTCCTTATTTTTTTCAACAAAAAAGAGGTTTGATCGAACCTTTTAGGCAGAAATATTGTCTCTTGTGAAAAAAAAAGATACCTTTGCGCCCCGATTTGGTAAAGGACCTAGTTTTAAAAAAAATTAACGCTGAATTATTTTTAATATTCAGAAAAAAGTTAATACATTTGAACAAGAACATATTGAACATATCAGAATCCCAAAACCTAATCTACATCCCATGAACAGATTAAACTCCCTGTTGCTGGTCTCAGCAATATTGGTTGGCCATTCCGCCTGCCAAGTCAATCAGCATTATGAACAAGTCTCGGATTCCACTATTGCTCCTGTCGAAGACAAGAAAATTGTTGGACATGGATATGAATTCGCCGGTAACGGTAAAATCAAAGCTGCCCAAGCGCTAAAAACCCTTTACACGGAAGAAGCCATTCCCCTTGCTCACTTTCCCAAGTTAGACCAAGAAGTAGTATCTGCTCTAAAGTGGCAGTTGAAGTCTTTGAAATACAAAAAGCGTAGAAAAACGCAAGAGCTTGGAAATCTGGCGGTTGGCAATAAACAGCTAAAAAAGACCATCCAAATCTTATTGGATGCCGCAGAAAATCAAGACATCAACCTCGACCAATCGCTAAAGGCACATAAAATCAAAGGAGAAGATGGCAAGGGAAATGTCCATTTTACGGGCTATTTCACCCCTATTATGGACGTTCGAAAAGAAAAAAGTGGGCCGTACCAATATCCTTTGTATACCTCACCAAAAGACTGGAAAGGGAAATTGCCCAGCCGAGCGGAAATTGATGGAGAAGGTGCCTTACAAAATCTCGGATTAGAGTTGGCTTACGCCAAAAGTCCGGTGGATATTTATTTCATGCAAGTCCAGGGCTCGGGTATTGTGGAATATGAAGATGGTAGCCAGGAATTATTTGCCTACAGTGGTAGCAATCGCCAATCCTATCGCAGTATCGGTCGATACATGATCAATGAAGGATTGACCACTCCGGACCGCGTCTCCCTCAAGTCCATTAAAAAATATTTCGATAGAAATCCATCGATGGTGGATTCCATTTTATTTGCCAATCCTTCCTACGTATTTTTTAAACCCGTGCAATCTGCTCCCAAAGGAGCTGGACTCGTTCCCTTGACAACGCTGCATTCCATCGCAGTCGATACTCGCTATATTCCCTTGGGTAGTGTACTTTTGGCCAAAGTTCCGATTGTCAACAATAGAAATCGAGTTATCCGACACGACTATCGCATCTTAGTTGCTCAAGATGTGGGTGGAGCGATTAAAGGTACCGGACACGTTGACCTGTACACCGGTATTGGAGATGCTGCCCGCCGAAAAGCTAGTGCATTGCATCATTACGGCAATTTATGGCTCCTCCTACCCAATGAAGATAAAGCTCAGCCACTGGCGATGAATCTTTAGCTTAAAAGGTACCAGTAAATGCTTGGAGAGGGAGTAGGGCTATGCCCTACTCCCTCT
>JBCCSR010000752.1:0-3655 GCA_039199865.1 Bacteroidota bacterium | reverse complement strand
CAACTTCTACTTTTCATCGGTTGGCAATCATTTGATAACCGATAACCGATAAACTGATAAAGTTAAACAAAATGTTAACAAGGTGGAAAATAAGAAGCCACCGGGCCCTGAACGATTGAGTAATGAGATGATTAAAATAACTGTGCCCGAAACAGCTCAATATGCAGCCAATTTGTTTTAAAAAAGTTTTGAAGATAGCAAGTTTCCGGATGCTGTGAAAATAGCTAGAGTTATCCCAATTACACAAATTTTGAATGCACACAACCACTCAACCACTACCAAACATTACATTAGTTCATCACATTTAATCTTTTGACTGATGAACAGTAGGGGTTCAGAAAAAAAACACTCCGCCGATCAGGCTATGCTTTTACTAACTGAGAAAATTCGAAAGTTTTTGAATGAAAACATGGCAAATCCTGCTGCTTGTTTCCTTGACTTGAAAAGGGCTTTTGAGACTATCGATCATGGTATTTTGCTTCATAAACTAGAAAAGTATCGTATAAGGGGACCAATACTTGACTTCTTCAAAAGCTATTTAAGTAATAGGAAGCAATTTTTGCATGTAGGGGACTGTTTCTCGAAAAGCTTACCTATTTCTTACGGAGTGCATCAAGGATCTATTCTAGCTCCGCTTCTATTTCTGATCTTTATCAAAGATTTACCAGATTCTCTTCACAAAGTATTTTCTGCTCTCTAAGGAAAAGAATTTTCATCTTGAGCGTATATATAATTACTTTTTGCCTATTTCTATCAATTTGCCCTTCAATTTTTTAGTAAGACCAAATTTTGACGGCAAAGTCTATGGCTTTTTATATGTTTGCATAAAATAATTTGTTCTTAATATGCCCAAAATATTAGCCATCATTCCGGCGAGAGGAGGAAGCAAAGGGGTTCCGAGAAAAAATATTGTTCCACTCAATGGAAAACCAATGATTTATTATACCATCAAGGTGGCTCAAGAATGTAAGCTACTTGATCGGGTGATTTTGACTTCAGAGGATGCAGAAATCATTGAGACGGCTAAAGCTTTGGGCTTGGAAGTGCCCTTTGTTCGTCCAACGCATTTAGCGGAAGATCATGTGGCAGAACGCCCTGTATTGCAGCATGCCGTAAATGCGTTAATGGAAAAGGAATCATATGATCCAGATTTTATTGTCTGTCTGAAGCCCAACATTCCCTTTAGAAGTACCGAAGATATTACCAATGCCATTACAAAATGGCAAGCATTAAGCTCAGATTCTGTTCGAACGGTAACGACCGCAGAAGGGGTCCACCATCCTTATTGGATGTTCACAAAAGATGAGCAGGGAATGGCTACTCCTTTAATAGAAGATAAAACCATCGATCAATACTATCAAAGGCAACTACTGCCACCAGTTTACAGCTTAAACGGAGCTGTGGATGGGATACAAACAGATATCCTAATGCGTCACAAAAAGTACTATGGAGACCGAATGGCATTACTAGAAATACCAAAATCGAGAGCGATTGACATTGATACGTTAGACGATCTTGATTATGCCCGATATATTATGCAAAAAAACAATTCCGAAAATGTTGGTAAGGATAGGTAACACACAAATTGGCCCAGAACACCCCTGCTACATCATCGCAGAAGCGGGAGTCAACCACAATGGTCAATTGGATCTGGCGCTTGAATTGGTTCGACAGGCAAAAGCAATTGGAGTAGACTGCGTCAAGTTTCAAACCTTTAAAGCGGAGGCTGTAGTTACCTTGGAAGCTCCGAAGGCCAATTACCAGTTGAAAGTAACCGATCAGCAAGAGTCGCAGTTTGAAATGCTTAAAAAATTGGAACTTCAACTGGAAGACTATCATCAAATTATTGCGCTATGCAAAGAACTAGACATTCAATTTCTATCTACACCCTACAATTTTGATGATGCTGACTTCCTAAACCAATTGGGCGTAGCTGCTTTCAAAATTGCTTCTGGTCAACTCGTTGAATTGGCCTTTTTAGATTATGTTGCCCGCTTTCAAAAACCCATGATCATCTCTAGTGGAATGGCTACCTTGGCAGAAGTTTATGAGGGAGTCCAAACCATTCGTCAGGCAGGTAATCATCAAATTGTTTTGCTCCAATGCACCACCAATTATCCCTCTGCTATTGAAGACGCCAATATCCGAGCTATGGTGAGCATGCAACAATCGCTCAACATCATCGTTGGTTACTCGGATCATGTAGCCAACAATTACGCCTGCTATGCAGCGGTGTCTTTGGGTGCTAAGTTAATTGAAAAGCATTTTACCCTGGATAAGAATATGGAAGGGCCAGATCATTCCAGTTCTCTGAATCCAACAGAGTTCAAAGCCTTAGTCGATGGCATTCGCCTGACGGAAAAAGCATTGGGGAGTTCCGTTAAAACGCCAACGGCCGCAGAAGTCGCCAATACTCAAGGAATGAGACGTAGTATTGTATTGTTAGAAAATTTAAGCCAGGGCAGCACCTTACAGATGCACCATTTGGCCTTTAAACGGCCCGCTACTGGCTTAGCCCCAAAGCGATTGCCCGATATTTTGGGCAAGCAGATTAACCAAGACCTCAACAAAGACAGCATTCTAAAAGAAGAACACATCAATTGGTAAAAATGCCAGAAATCATTCAAGTCCGAGCTCATAATCGTGCATTGATTCACGATTTTCTGTCTATTGCTGGAGAAGGTCTCCAAAAATTTCGGTATTTTCAATCGCGTCCCTTGACGGTTCTGGACAATCACGTGGCGACTTACGTCATCCGGGAAAAAGATCAAATCATTGGATATGGGCATCTAGATAAGGAAGATGAAGTGATTTGGCTGGGCATTGCCATTGCAGATGCTTTCCAAGGATATGGACTTGGAAAGCTCATGATGCAACACCTGATCAGCTCGGCTCGTTTACTAGGTATTCGACAGCTTCAACTGGGAGTCGATCGAGATAATGAAAAAGCCTTGCCCCTTTATTATCAATTTGGTTTTGTCGATTGGAAACAAACGGAAAAGGTGGCATTTTTAAAACTAACGCTATGAATTTGTACATCAGTACAATGGCCTTTCTGGGCATGACGATTGAAGAAATTGTCAAACGAGGGACGAAATTTCAGTATCCAATAGAATTTAGCTCTGCCTTGCCGTATAGCCAAGATCTAGTCGAACACTTCCTAGATTATCCACACTCGAAATTGGCCCACAATTATTTCCCTGCTCCGGAAGTTCCTTTTGTTCTGAATCTGGCTAGCCGGGAGGAAAGCATTCGACAAAAATCCATTCAGCATTGTCTAAAAGGACTAGAGTTAAGTGCCAAAGCCAATGCTCCTTTTTACGCCGCCCACGCTGGTTTTTGTATCGATCCCAAACCAGAGGAGTTGGGGCGAAAGCTCAAGCAGTCTACCCAACAAATTGATCGGGAAAAGCATTGGAGACTCTTCAAGAAGTCAGTGGACGAAATTCTCAAAATAGCCGATCAATGGCAAGTTGAATTTTACATCGAAAATAATGTCACGGCGCGAATGAACCTCAATAGTCATGGACAAAATCCACTACTGTGTAGCAGCCCAGAAGAATTGGACCGACTGGCCAACATGATGGATCATCCACGATTTGGTTTATTGCTAGATACCGCTCATCTAAAAGTATCAGCCCAAACCTTGGGGTTT
>JBCCSR010000751.1:0-3655 GCA_039199865.1 Bacteroidota bacterium | reverse complement strand
GAAAGTACAATTTTGATTTTAAATCACTACAAATGGGGAAAAAATCAAATAAACTTTATTGAAAGATGTAACAACTTGACAATAAAAGTGAAATTATTTCAATTATTTTGGTTTTATATTTTCAATTGATGAATAAAATTACGAAATTTGCGCTGCGTTTGAGCAATCCTAAATTAATTCATAACTAATTATAAACCAAACAGTAACAATGAGGAAGGCTGATTTAGTAACAGCAATTTCGGAAAAGACTGGTGTCCCAAAAGTAGACGTTTTAGTAGCGATGGAAACTTTCTTCAAAGAGGTGAAAAACTCTTTGGCAGAAGGAGAGAATGTATATATCCGCGGATTTGGAAGTTTCGTTGTGAAGAAAAGAGCAAAGAAAATTGGTCGCCACATTAAGAAGAATGTAGCCATCGAAATTCCAGAGCATTTTATACCCGCTTTCAAACCGGCAAAGGTATTCGTCGAGCAAGTGAAAGACAATGTAACTAGCTTGCCTGATGAAGAGAAAATGGACTAATAGAAGCATCACCGAATGATGGCCAAATCTCAATGGATCGTTTTATCATCAGTAATGCTTCTTTTCAGCATTTTGTATTTCGGCTTGAACAATAAATCATCGAACCGAGGCAAAATTGACCGAACCAGGAGCCTCACTGCCGAGAGTACAGATATCGGTGCGCTGCTGCCCCCTGCAAAAGCAGAATTGTCTCCAGATAATGCTGCCATTGTCGGTGCTCTGGAAGCAGCACTGGCCGAAGCGCAAAATGACTCTTCGAAAATTGAATTGATTGAACAGCTATCTGGCAATTGGTACCGCTGGGGAAGGCCCGATATCTCTGGATATTATGCCGAACAAATCGCTCTAAAGATCAACAGCGCCCGTGCTTGGTCGATCGCAGGTACTACTTACGCCATCGGAACTCAAAGGAGTAGCGAAGATAAGGTCCGTACTTTTTGTACCGGTAGAGCAGTAAAGGCTTTTGAAAATGCCATTTCCTTGGAACCAGAAAATATTGACCATCGCCTAAATTTGGCGGTTTGCTTGGCAGATAATCCTCCAGCAAACAATCCAATGAGAGGCATTAAGATGTTGCTCGATCTCAACACACAAAACCCTGAAGAGGTAAAAGTGTTAAATACATTGGCGAGGTTTGGTTTACAAACCGGACAATTCGAAAAAGCAGTCCAGCGCCTAGAAAAGGTTTTGACAATCGATCCTGCTAATCAAACGGCCATATGTCTGTTGTCAAAAGCATACGAAGGATTAGGGCAAACAGCGAAAGCTGCAGGCTACGCGGAAAAATGTCAGTCTGCCCGATGACCGCCTGAATACACATAGAAATACGAAAATATTTGAATTGACTTTCAAGTCAATTCAATCAAGAGATCATAAATTTTTTAAAATTTTAAAAGAAATTAATTATGCCTTGTGGAAAAAAACGCAAACGTCATAAAATTGCGACTCACAAACGTAAAAAAAGACTTCGCAAGAATCGTCATAAGAAGAAAAACCGATAGTCATCATCCTTGGCATTAGCTGGGAGATCATTCGATTTTCTTGTAGCAGGATAAAAGCCGGGAATGACTTATGCCATTCTGTGGCTTTTGTGCCTTCATCAACTTTTGAATAAGGGGATTACCTTATATTCTGAGTGAATAATTAGTACGATTCCTTTCGCTTGACAATATTCAAGCCTATTCTTTCTAAGCGAAACAATGGACCAAATAGCCAATGTTTCGCTTGCATGAGTTTAGCAATCACCTGATCATTTATGGTGCTTCAAATGTCCTAACCCGTCTGTTGGTAGCTGCTATGCTCCTTCTTGCTACTTTGCCTGGTTCGATCCAATGCCTTAATTCGTGTCATTGTGGAAAAAGAACTTATTATCAACTCAACTCCGACAGAGGTAGAGATTGCCCTTCTGGAAGATACCAAACTCGTAGAGTTGCACTACCAGAAGACCAATACCAATTTTACCGTTGGAGATATATTCCTGGGCAGAATTCGCAAATTAATGCCCGGACTCAATGCAGCCTTTGTGGATATTGGCCACAAAAAGGACGCATTCTTACATTATACTGATCTCGGCCCCAAGTTAAGGTCGCTACTCAAGTTTACCAAGGGAGCCATGTCGGGACAGCTGTCTACGCCAGATCTGGAACATTTCAAGCTGGAACCAGAAATTATCAAAACTGGGAAAATAGATCAGGTTTTGGGCAAGAGAGACTATATCTTGGTCCAAATTCTAAAGGAACCGATTTCGACAAAAGGACCGCGACTCAGTTGTGAGATCACCATTCCCGGCCGCTACATCGTACTGACTCCGTTTTCGGACGTCATTGCCGTTTCCAAAAAGATTGCCAACGCAGAGGAGCGCAATCGACTGCGCTTATTGGTAGAAAGCATTAAGCCCAGAAATTTTGGATTGATTGTACGGACGGCTGCCGAGGGAAAAAAAGTGGCAGATCTACACGAGGAGTTGATGATGATGTTGAGCAAATGGCGAAATGTTCACAAGCAACTCTACAAGGCCAATCCTCCGATGAAATTATTGAGCGAATTGGACAAAACGTCCAGCATTATGCGGGATATTCTCAACGATTCATTCAATAAAATTGTCGTCAACGACAAAGAGTTGTACCATAACGTAAAAAACTTTCTTACCTCTATTTCTCCTGATCAGGTCAGAATTGTCAAGCACCATCGTTCTGGTCGCCCCGTCTTTGACATGCACGGCGTTACTCGGCAAATCAAGTCTTCCTTTGGGAAAACGGCAACCATGCCCAGCGGAGCTTATTTGGTGATTGAACATACCGAAGCAATGCATGTCATCGATGTCAATAGTGGTCACAAAGTAACGAGTGGGGATCAGGCCGAGGCGGTGCTCAATGTCAACTTGGAAGCTGCCAAGGAAATTGCCCGTCAATTGCGTTTACGGGACATTGGTGGAATCATTATTATTGATTTCATTGATATGCGCGTCAACGAACATCGGAAGACACTGCTCAAAACGATGCGGGAGTTGATGAAAAAAGATCGAGCCCAACATACCATTTTGCCACTTAGCAAATTCGGCTTGATGCAGATTACTCGACAGCGAGTTCGACCAGAGGTGAAAATCAATACCGCTGAAGTTTGTCCTTCCTGTAAAGGCACCGGGAAAATCAATCCTTCAATCCTTCTGACTGACGAAATTCAACGCGATCTGGAATTTATTCTACAGTCTCGACCCAATTCCAAACTGCGCTTGTCTGTTCATCCTTACATTCAAGCTTTTCTGACCAAAGGTTTCAAAAGCATTCAAATGCGTTGGTACTTTAAATACTTTAAGTGGATTACCATTAAAGTCAATGCTGAATTTCACTTGACAGAATACAAGTTTTACGATAGCAACGAAGACGAAATTCGCCTCAACTAAGGCGGGCAGGCGCAATCACTAGCTCTACAGGCTACAAAACAACAGATACTGATCAGCGATAACAAGACATATTGCCAGTTGATCCAGTATTTTTTCTTCTCTTTTGGGTCAATTTTCATGATTGATTACTTTTGAAGCAGGAGGCCGAGCACTTACTGGCCAATGCTAAACTAATGAATCTTACGGAAAATAGAAAAAAACGCATCTTGATTGCTCCTTTAAATTGGGGCTTG
>JBCCSR010000750.1:0-3656 GCA_039199865.1 Bacteroidota bacterium | reverse complement strand
GTATTTGGATCCTCTCTGGTGATAAAAACGAAAAAAGGGCATGAGGGTCCACAAATAATTGAGTTTGATGTTCGCTTCTTGTTCGATGGCAAATCCCAGGATACCAAAATCATCTCGGTAAAAACTCAAACCGTTGTTTAGGATGGTGCTCCCTCCGACAAAGGCATTGGCTTTCAGCCCCAGGCCCAACTTCATCCGCCGATCTGGTAACCTTTCTACCCGCAGCGAACCATCATTGAAAAAAACCCGATGAAAAGGCGTTGCCAAGACTCCCGTCTGATAAGTCCATTCGGGAAAAACGCCGACAATTAGACGTTTGTTGACTACTTGTGTAAAGCCCACTTTAGCATTGAAGGATCTACGCAGATAAGTGTCAAACCAACTTTGTCCCCTCAACTCGGCGGGAAAAATTAAAGTGACCGGTCGGAAGTGATCTTTGTCAATTCGGCCCCAGCGGAGGTCATCGTAAAAATATTGTACCCCCAAAGAATAGGTACGTGCTCGGTCTTTACTGGTGTAGGAAGTACCGGCCCGAAAGGGAAAAGACAAATAATCGGATTCAATGGAAATACCCGTTCCCGCCGTCATTTGCCATTGCTTGTTTTTGGGCGACCAACTGTAATCTGCATTTAGATAGGAACGCGCATCCAAAATAGAGGCAGAAGAAACCACATCGTCAATATTGTCGGTCGAGGCTGAGCTGATGATGTCTGCCCCCGCTTGCAATTGCCAACTGTTTCCTTTTTTGTAAGTGCGCTTTAATTTGGCTTGCGTAGCGTAAACCGTCAGCTTTTCCGTACCAATCCCCCCCGTAACCGCAGAGTTATTGCCATCTTGAATATAGTGGCTATACAGCAATTCAATTTCTGTCTTTTTTAGGGTATCCTTACGGAAAACCGTCGCATCGGATTGAGCCGGAGAGGCCCACCAAGAGAAAAGCAGACTGCCCAGCAAAATCATTTTTCGTTTCAACCAAGTCAAATTGACCATAGACCAATAAGGGATTTATTCAGCTTGTTCACCAATCATCCATCGTTTGATGCACAAGGCTATTGCTTAAAGAATTTTAATTTTTATCGGAATCAATTGCAACCACAACCTCCACTCGCCTTGGTCGTCCCCGCGGGAATGGCACCTTCTCGAATGGTTTGTACGTAATTTTCAAATCCCTGGGGGGAAGAAATGCCCATTTGCATGGCGGGATCATTGAGGTAGATCCGTTCGTAGGGCTTGACCGTCTGACAAGCATTCAAAGTAAACAAAAGCAATAGCGCTAAAAAGAGGTATTTATTTTTCATCTGTTTATTTTTCGTTTTCAGTAGAAGTCCGATAGAATCCATGCAGCACCCAAGCAGGGTTCAATCGTCATTCCCTTAGATGATTTAACGTCGGTTTCGTCCCAGACGTTTCATCCGCAGTTTGGATATTTTTTGAAAAATGGGGTCGATTTTGCTCATCGACTAAAATGCAGTGGGTACCGGGCAGTTGGTCGATCAAGTGAATGCCTGTATCTGCTCCCATGACAAAGACCGCAGTCGCCAGGGCATCAGATAATTCCGCGCTTGGACTGATCACACTCACACTTTTTACACCATGAATGGGATAACCCGTTCTGGGATGAATACTGTGCGAATACCGCGTATTATTGTGGATAAAAAACTGTTCGTAATCCCCAGAGGTCGCCAAAGACAAATGATGGGCAGGCAAACGGAGGAAGGAAACATCGGGATGGTCCGGATGGCGAATACTCAGTTGCCAATCCTTTCCCTGGTGGTTTTTACCAAAGGCAGTCAAATCTCCACTCGCATTGATGACGCCAGACGTCAGGCCATGATCCAACCAAAGTTTCTTTACACGATCAGCGGCATAGCCCTTTCCAATGGCCGCAAAACTAAGGAACATTTGGTCTTGAGTCAAACGAATGGTCTGTGCTTGATCATCCAATTCAATTCGATGATAGCCGACCCGATCTAGTGCTTGTTGAATGTCGAGAGGAGAAGGGAAAGTCAACTGCTCTTTTTTAAAGCGATACAACTTTTTGAGTGGTCCCACGGTGATGTCAAAAGCGCCTTGGCTCATGGCAGAGAGCTGCTGGCAACGCTTGAGGAGTTCGAATACTTCTCGGTTGACCCGCAAGGGAGCCTTGGCAGCCTCCCGATTGATTGTTGTCGTCAAACTATCTGACCGGAACTCCGAAAGGAGGTCTTCAATTCTTTGGATTTCAGCCAGCCCAATATCGAGCAAATGACGAGCCTCATCCTCCTGGTGGTGAACGACAATCAGCTCAAAGGCGCAGCCCATTTGTCGACAAGCCAGTCGATATTCATTCTTGTTTTTGGAGCTTACGGAGTTCATCTACAATCTTTTGCGAAAAGGCCTCGCCATTTTCGTTTCGATAATACAAGCGTTGAAAATTGGCGTTGTGTTTGGCCGACAAAACGAGGGTCGGAAAAACACCATCAAAGTTATATTTTTCTGCAATCCATTCGTTACGCTCCACAACTTTAACATCCAATTTTTTTCTCTGTGGAAAATCGATCAATTCGATGGCAATTTGATGTGCTTTCATCGCATGACTAAAAGCGGTATCTTCCAGCACCTTTTTCTTCAGGCGTTTGCATTCTCGACACCAGTCAGAGCCCGTAAACACAAACAAGGTTGCCGTGACTTGGCTAGTATCTCGCTTATAATGAGCACTTTGCAAAGGAATCAACTCCGTGTGATGCTCATTGGAAAAAAGAGCACAAGAAAGTAGTAAAGTGTAGATCAATAACATGTTTTCAATATGAATTTTGGCATTACCCAACAAAGATACGCGAAGTCGAGCATTAATGCCGATTCGTAGAAAAATTTTGGCATCGCGAGGCCACTCCGCATCCATCCGTTTAAAGGAATAGAACGCAGTTGGAGTCCTTCTATTATTGAACTTCCACCAAGAAAAGGCCTTATCATCTTTGGAATGTGATCAGGCTACTTTTTGCTCCAGGTGTTTAAAAATCATGGCCAACAAAGCCTCATAGGGAATGATTTCGAGGGCAAAATTCCCGCCCATGGCGAGCGGATTGTTGCGGAGTTGTTCGATTTGTTTTTGGGCGGCCTTTTGGAGTGCGATGACATTGAAATCCACTCTGGGTAGCATACAAAGGATTCGAATCAGCCATTTGGCTCTTTGGGTGGCTTTTCCTTTTAAATGTCGATAACTGTAGTTTTTGACGGCTTCGACCCGATCGATAAATCGTCCCCGATTGCGGGCCAGATAGATGAGCAATTCGGCAATGAGGATATTGATGTTGTCGCCTTGCTTGTGGGTTTGTTGCTTGAAGGTTTCGTTGAGGTATTTGCCAATGCGAAAGGGGCCATTGAAAGGAAGATAGCCCGTGTAGGTTAGAAAACAAAGATAGGCCTGCATAATGGCGAATTGGTCTTTGATGGCGGTAAACTTACAGTTTTTGTTTTTCAGGTATAACTCCTGAGCTAAAGTGTAATTTCCGGAATGAAAGGCATTGAGGGTTCGATAATAGCGGACAATGTAATCATTGAGAGAATGGCGAGGAGCGTAGGTTTGGGCTTTGAGAAAATTTTGTTCGGCACTGGAGTATTGGGCGGTGGCCATTTGGGCAATGCCGAGGTTTTTTAAGCATGAATGAAAAAAGGAG
>JBCCSR010000749.1:0-3667 GCA_039199865.1 Bacteroidota bacterium | reverse complement strand
ACCCAATTGTAGCAGGAGTGCTATTGCGATTTTTTCACCTAATTCTTATAAATCATGAAAAAGATTTTCACGTTTTTACTGATGTTATCTCTTTATACGTCAGCTTTCTGTTGTGGATGGAATGTCGATATTTCTGGTCCACAAAATGTTTGTCCAGATGTGCCAGGTACTGTAGAATACACGGCTACCGTTAATGGAGCTTTCAACTGCCTTTGCTGGACAGTTGAAGGGGGAACGGTTAGCAATACGACTCCTCCTTTTGGTGATGCTTGTAATTTTGCTGACATTTTTCCCTGTACTTCATTGGGAGGCGTATTGATAAATGGCGTAACAACTGGAGGGGGAACAAGTGTAGCGAGGATCAATTGGAACAGTAACCCCGGGCCCAAACGAGTCACCGCCCGAGTAGTTGCCGTAGGGGGTGGAATACTGGCTACAGATGTGCTCAACGTCACTGTCCCTGGTCCTACAATTGAAGGATTACCTCAACCACCAGTCATTTGTCTCAATCAGCAACCCGGAGTGGCTTTGAGTGCTTCCCCCGGATCGACCAATCATCAATGGAGTGTCACCACAAATGCTTCTCCTCCACCAACGATAATCGACTTCGGTAGTTCCATTGAAATTTTGAGCTTGGTTCCCAATGCCAGCTACAATATTTTCCTCACCGCCAATTATTGCGGACTCACCCAGTCGCAAATGACTTTCTTTACAACCCAGCAATTTTGCCAAGATTTTACTGGATCAGATCCACCCAATACTGGCAAAGATTTGAACAACAATAGTGGCGTCGATCAAAAACTTTCCATTAACCGCTCTCCTTTTGGCAACAAAGCCAACGTCTTCCCCAATCCCGTCAAAAATGGACAATCGGTAACCATTCAATTGCCAACCAATACAGACCAAACGGTGAATATTGATGTAACGGATCTAACTGGAAAAATGATCAAACGCTACCAGAGTATTGATAGTGGCCAGAGCTTGGACATCAGTGAGCTCAGTGGTGGAGTTTACTTTCTGTCGCTACAAGGTGAGCAGTATCACGACGTCATCAAGTTGATGGTACAAGACTGATGGTAACATTTTGATTACTAACTAAGCAATCAAGGGACAGCAGCGATTTTTCACCTAAAAATTGTTGCTGTCTTACTAAACTATCTTCACTTCCAATGGGTCTTATTCGTTCACAACTGAATTTCATCCCTCACTCTCTTTGGAGTTCCTTCAAAACCCAGTGGTTGGGATCAATTAAAAACTCTGCTTCCTTTTCCATGGGAATGCTGAGCCCCTCAGTCGGAATATCGTAGCGCTTTACCTGACGGTTAATCGAAATTTCCAAAGGCAGGGGACAAGGTAAATGATTGGGACTTTCCCAACGCAACTCTAGACTCGTCTCCGTCCGCGTAAAATGCAGTACCGGGACTTTGGCTTGGCGCAAATACAACTCAAAAAACCAATCGAGTTCAATTCCTCCACTTTGCTCTGCCAAATAAAGAAAATCATCTGTCGTCGCAAAACGAATATGTCGCCCATCATTGATCTCTTCTAATTGAGGATCGGGATAAGCCATGAGGCGAAGCGTTTTGAAAAAAGCTTGGTCGCCCATCACAAAGCGGAGGGTGTGTAAGATCCAAGCCCCCTTGTTGTAAATGGGAGCCCGATAAATTTCTTTTGCCGTCTTCGTTGCTCTCGGAGCTACCGCATTGAGATTGGCAAAGCGACGCATGCCCGTCATGTAATCGCGGTACCTCCCTTTGCCACTCAGTCGCTCCACGTAGAGAGCTTGCATATAAGTGCCAAAGCCTTCGTGGATCCACATGTCTCGCCAATCAAAATTGGTCACCAGATTACCCCACCATTCGTGAGATAACTCGTGATGATGCAAAGCATCAAAACCCCAATCTCTTCCGGTCATTCTCGCATTGTCGAAGCCAGCACCGTAGGCAATGATGCTTTGGTGCTCCATGCCCAAATGAGGCGTTTGAGCCACTCCGTATTTATCTTTGCGAAAGGGATAAGGTCCGAGTAAGTCTTCGAAAAAAGCCAAATGATCTAAAATTTCTGGCAGTAACTTTTCTCCCTTTTCAAAATCCTCGGGCAACACGTAAAACTGAACGGGATAGTGCTCACCACTTACTCCGGTGTGTTCCGTCTCAATCAATCGATAAGGGGCGATGTTGAGGGCAACATTGTAATTGCTAATTGGCGTAGAAATCAACCAATGATACGTACGATCTTGGTTGAAGTGTTCTTCGACGGATTGTAAACGTCCGTTGGTCGCTACCACCAAAGGAGCAGGCACGCGAATGTGCAAGGCCATCGAATCGGGTTTGTCGGAGACATGGTCTTTGTTGGGCCACCAAACATCTGCACCTTCTTGCTGACAAGTCGTTGCGATCCAATGCGCGCCACTCGGGGTCTTTTCCCAACTAAAACCTCCTTGCCAGGGAGCATTTGGCGCTCTTCGGGGGCGACCACCATAAGCAATGCTTAGTTGGATAGCCTCCCCTGCCTGCCGAGTCTGATTCAGTTGGATATAAATCAATCCAGATTGTCGATGATAGGTCAAGGCCATTTTTTGATCAGATGATTGGACCTCTTCGATTTGCCGAATGTCCAACAAGCTATCGAGATTCAAGACGATTTGTGCGGTGGGATGAATGATCTCTGCCTCCATCAGTAAAACGCCCTCAATGCTTTTTTCCTCAGGTTTTATGGCAAGACTTAGCTCATAAAAATGAACATCAAAAGCAGCTTGTTCTGGCATTAAAATCCCCCCAGAATCATAAGTGGGTGTTTGAGCTTGTAAGCCAACGATCCAACAAAGGGCCATTATCCAACTATTCAACCAATGCCTCATCTTCAAAACTTCAACCATTTTTGTTTGCTTTTTGAAGAGGCCACCACTCTTTCAATGAATTGCATCCCTCGAACGCCATCCTCGATGGTCGGAAAATCCTGATAGATTTTCTTGGCTTTTTTTCCGTGTAAATGCGCCCGTAGGCAGTGGGCAAAATTGCGGTAAATATTGGCAAAGGCTTCTAAGTAGCCTTCTGGGTGACCCGCCGGAATACGGGTGTGGGCTTGGGCTTCTGGATAGAGTTTTCCCACACCAGTGCGCAAAACCTCCATGGGTCGATCCAGCCAGCGCACGATCAAACTATTGGGTTCCTGTTGCGACCATTCTAAGCCCGCCCTGCTTCCGTAAACGCGAATTTTTAAATTGTTTTCTTCTCCTGCGGAAATTTGACTAGCAAATAAAATCCCTTTGGCTCCATTGTCAAATTCCAACAATACATTACCATCATCATCGAGTAAGCGCCCTTCCACCAGCGTACTTAAGTCTGCACATAATTTGGTGATTTGTAAACCCGTGATGTATTCGGCCAAGTTTTCGGCATGCGTTCCAATGTCTCCCATTGCACCGGCGATCCCCGAACGTTTTGGATCTGTTCGCCAGGCAGCTTGTTTTTGATCGGTTGCTTCCAAACGCGTACTCAACCAACCTTGTGGATATTCGACCACAACTTTTCGAACCGGACCAATTTTCCCTTTTTGTACCATCATCTTGG
This sequence comes from Bacteroidota bacterium, assembly GCA_039199865.1. Lineage (GTDB taxonomy): Bacteria > Bacteroidota > Bacteroidia > Chitinophagales > Saprospiraceae > JALZUU01. The sequence continues at coordinate 95 of JBCCSR010000749.1, read as the reverse complement.
CCTGTTTGACCATCGGATAGCCCGTATAATTGTGGGTGAGGGCAAAAAGCAAACCCGTCTTTTTCACCAGCTTTTGTAGCGTCTTGGCTTCTTTT
>JBCCSR010000748.1:0-3670 GCA_039199865.1 Bacteroidota bacterium | reverse complement strand
ATTTTCAACAGATTTTTTATCTATTGGACGGATTAGGGCTTTCTCCTAAAAATTGATAGAAGGTTTTTGGACTTTTTGATTTTTGGGCCAGAGGTAACGTTTTGGGCCGATCTTAAGGGCGGGCTCCCACCCTTTTTGCCCCAAACGTTACCTCTGGCCCAAAAATCAAAAAGTCCAAAAACCTTCTATCAATTTTTAGGAGAAAGCCCTAATCCGTCCAATAGATAAAAAATCTGTTGAAAATTGAAACGAATTGAAGTCAAGATCCGTTAGCAAAAAAAAGGTCGTAAAAAGCCTTACCGAGAACATATCCATATCAACTAAACGTTGGACTCGATCCGACGAACGAACCAAAACCTTGATCACCAGCATTTTACAATTGCTTAAATCGAGGAATATCGATTTTAATTAACACAAACCTAATCCCATGAAGAACAGAATATCGACGCTGATCTTATTCGTTCTTGCCACCCAATTGACATTCGCACAAGTCAAACGAGCGTATCAAGACGAAGTCTTTTCTCAAACAACAATTATTGTCAAACAGGATCAAGCTAGTGACCGAGAAGTCCTAGACGAATATGACTTGGATGATATTGGCATGGACCAAGTCATTAGAATTACCACGGAAGACATCGCCGCTGTACAAAAGCCAACACAGAACGCCAATGCACCAACTGAAGTCAAATTAGCAGCCAACACAACGATAAACACAAAAACTGAATTGGTACTTCCATCAGCGGCAAATAAGCCCCAGGTAGCAGAAGTAGCTCCCGAAGATCGTCGACCCAAAGCGAGGAGATGGTCAAAAAGACCAAAAAAGGAAGTTCTTCAGCTAACGAAGCCGTCAAGTGCCCGTCAGCAGGAAACAATGGAAGCACAAAGTTCTGGTATCCAGGTCGAGGCAGTCAATCAAGGGAAGCAAGAACGCAGCACTACCCTTCGATCAAGTCGAAAAGTGAGTCGAAATCAAAGCGCCAATGTTTCCTCTAAAAAGAAGAAACGTAAGCAACGAAAGTTTAAAAAAGCCAAAAGAAAGAAATTCAAGAAGAAGAAAAAATACCGCTGTTATCGTTTTTAGACCACATCAAAAAAATCCCGATTTTCCCTGATAAATCGGGATTTTTTTTTGCTTTGTTTGCTATCTTTGAAGCCAACTGTGATCTATCCTTCAGAGCAAAAACACAAGCGATACGTATGAAATTCATCAATCAAGATCAAAAGCATTACCAAACAATCGAATCAGTAAAAAAATTGTTAGGCAATGGCTTATCTTTAAAAAATTGTATCTTTCAGGAAATTGATTTTACCTCTCTCCAAATCGACTGGGATCTAGTTGAGATCGATAATACCGTTTTTCTGGGATGCCAATTTAGTCCAGAAGAAAGCCTAAGACTGAGTCAAAAAGGAGCACAATTGTTGCAACAAGCCAATGGCTTGCCTTACCAGGTTTTCAGAAAATCGCTTTATCATTGGAAGGAGCTGATGGAGGGTTTTGACCCCCACGAGGATCAGAGTAGAGACTGGCAAATTTACCAGCATTTTTCCAAGTCTAAGTTCAATCCACCCGTGATGGAAGCCCTCTGGCAACGCATTCACGATCATTCCATGGATGATGCCCTGAGAGATTTGCTGGACTACGATCAGAAGGGCATGACTCAAAAAAAATGTGTGGGTTTCATGGGAGGGCATGGTACCTTGAGAACGGATCCCTACTACAAAAAGACGGCACTCACCAGTAAAATTTTAGCGGAAGCTGGCTACTTTATTGTGTCTGGTGGTGGCCCTGGCATCATGGAAGCCACCAATTTGGGAGCCTATTTTGCCAACTACTCCGATGCGCAGCTTTACGATGCCATTAGTATTCTGGAAAAAGCCCCTCATTATAGCGACCAACAATTCCACCAAAGTGCTTTTGAAGTTTTGGAGAAGTATCCAAATGGTCAGGATAGTCTAGCCATTCCAACTTGGTTTTACGGGCACGAACCTAGCAACTTGTTTGCCGCTCACATCGCCAAATACTTTTCCAATAGTATTCGAGAAGATACCTTGTTGGCCATCAGTTTATACGGAATTATTTGTGCGCCAGGAAGCGCGGGAACGACTCAGGAAATCTTTATGGATGCCACCCAAAACCATTATTGTACCTTCAACCATTACAGCCCGATGATCTTTTTGGGAAAGAAAAGGTACGAGATCGATACCATGATTTTTCCACTCCTCAAGCAATTGTCTTTCGGTCGGGTCTATCACGATTTGCTTTATCTGACTGATGAGCCGGAGGAGGTCTTACAATTTCTGCAAGCCCATCCCCCCATCTCCAAAGATGCTGCCAGCCATTAAGACTTACTACTTAACTAACTACTCTGCCATAGCAATTTCTGCCCTAGCCAAACCCGCTTTGTAAACACTCAAGCAACGTTCTCGGGCCATTTTGTGATCAACAATTGGATCTACATAATCTGGAGTCCCGTACTCAGGCACCCATTTTTTGACATAAACCATTTGTTTGTCAAACTTCGCCTGCTGGGTATAGGGGTTGAACACCCGGAAGTAAGGTGCCGCATCGGTGCCGCATCCGGCAGCCCATTGCCAACCACCATTGTTGCTGGCCAAATCAAAGTCAAGCAATTTCTGAGCAAAATACGCTTCGCCCCAGCGCCAATCAATCAGTAGGTGTTTGGTCAAAAAACTGGCGACAATCATTCTCACCCGATTGTGCATGTATCCCGTTGTATTCAACTCCCTCATCCCCGCATCAACAATAGGATAGCCCGTTTCTCCTGCACACCATTTTTTGAACTGCGCTTCATCATTCACCCATTCGATGTAGTCGTATTTTTTTCGAAAAGGATGCTGAACAACGTGTGGAAAGTGGGTCAAAATCGTTGCATAAAAATCTCGCCAAATCAATTCATTGACATAAACATTGCTCAATGCCATGGCGTTTCGAGCTTTCTCGCGAATACTAATGGTTCCAAAGCGAAAGTGAATCCCCAAACGAGACGTTCCCAAAACGGCTGGGAAGTTACGGGTTTCTCCGTACTGACGAATCAAGCCGCGACTAACAGATTTTGCCGGAATGGGAATGGTGGTAGGTTCAAAATCCATGTCTGCCAGACTAGGTATCGACAGCGCCTCCGTTTGATAAAACTGCTTGAAGTATTTTTCCGTTGGATAAGACTGAAGAAAATAAGAGATGACAGATTCTTTTCCCTGGGCATCTTTTACTGTGACCATCTGACTTTCGAGCTTGGCCCTCCATCTTTTGCTGTAGGGAGTGAAAACAGTATAAGGAAGTCCATCGCTCTTTACGACCTCGTCTCGCTCGAAGATGACATGATCTTTAAAAGTATGAAAAGCAATTCCTTTTTCCACCAAAAGTGCTTTAATACTGGAATCTCTTTCCTGTGCATATGGCTCGTAATCGTGGTTGGCATACACCTCGGCAATCTCATATTGATCGAGTAGATTATTTAAAACCTTTAATGGAAAGCCATAATGAACAGAAAGCGTGCTTCCCAAGTCGGTTAATTCCTCTTGTAAATGAGTTAAGGTATCGTGTAGAAACTGAACCCTAGCATCCTTTCGATCCTGTAAATCATCAAGGATATTTCGGTCAAAAATAAAAATGGGTAAAACCGGATGCTGACTCCTTAGAGCGTGATAT
>JBCCSR010000747.1:0-3671 GCA_039199865.1 Bacteroidota bacterium | reverse complement strand
GCAATTTGCTTTCCTCACAACCGGTGAAACCTATTCGCCCCCCTACAGTAATCGTTTTCCAGCCGAGCAACTTACAACAATGCTTACTTGGTCTGATCTTGTCTTGCCGATCAATTTGCGAAAGGAGTTGGAAGATATTAAAAGCTGGGCCCAGCATGGCCCGGTGTTATTACAGGACTGGGGATTGGAGCGGAAAGTCAAGAAAGGATACCGCGCATTATTTCACGGTCCTCCGGGAACGGGTAAAACACTAACAGCAACTCTGCTCGGCCAGGCGATAAATGTACCAGTATACCGGGTCGATCTTTCTATGATGATCTCAAAATATATTGGGGAGACTGAGAAAAATCTTAAAAGTCTGTTTGATCGAGCGGAGAATAAAAACTGGATCCTATTCTTTGACGAAGCGGATGCATTGTTTGGCAGAAGGACAGTTGGGCAGAACGCCAATGATCGATTTGCAAACCAGCAGGTAGCCTATCTTTTACAGCGCATTGAGAATTACAACGGCTTGATCATTTTATCCTCCAATCTAAAAGAGGGCATGGACGAGGCTTTTAGTCGCCGGTTTGAATCCGTACTCTTTTTCCCCAAACCGGACGTTCAGCAGCGATTGCAATTGTGGGAGAAGTACTTTACTGATGACAATTTCTCCGTTGAAGCGGGTGTCGACTTTGGTGATATTGCCGAAGAATATGAAGTGACGGGTGGTGATATTATTCAGATTCTAAAATTTTGTTCAATCAGAGCCATCAGCCGCAATACCAAAGCATTACTCCTGAAGGATATCAGAGAAGGGATAAAAAGGGCCTACCGGCGATCTGGTAAATCAATATAGAGGATCGGGTACTCACTCTCTCGTCCGCCACTCTACTTCTATGTGCTTTTCCATCCAAGGTAGTTTTACCATGGAGATGGTGTATGGTAAACTGTCTAGTGTGATATCGTAGGCTTTGTTTTCTACGACCAGTACCCACCGATCTTCTTCTTCTACTAAACGTCCCTCCCTGATTAAAAATCCACCTCTCAGGTTTTCGATCGAGCTATTGTTCATCAAACTCCAATTCGCAATAATCGAATTCAGAAGTTGACTACTAATGGTAGCTTCCTCTTCGGATAAATCAATTCCCGCAATGACGGGGAACTCAATGGGCATGCCACAAAGGATTTTATTAAATACCAGTAAGTCTTCCGAAGTTTCTGAGTGGCCTGATGCCAAGTATTGTAGTAGGTGTATTGCTCGTTCTGCGGTGATGTCATCAACAAAAGCATTGTTGTCATCAAGCATCTTTAGCGTTGAAAAATACCGGCCGAGGAAAGGAGCAGTCAGGACCAAACCAGCGTTATGAATAAAAATCGGTTCCTCTAGCATAGTTGAGCTGTTTTCAATATTTGTCCTTTGTTTATCCTTGGTTCTTTTTAGACCATTAGCCAATAACGCTGTCCCCAAAGCGCTCCATATTTCAGGTAAGATTTTCCACTGCCCAGGATTATCCTCAAATCGACTTGCGGCTAATTTTAACCAGGCATCTGGTTGGATTCGATAGGTTTCCAAAAGTCGAGCTATGAAATTAGCAGTGTATTTTTCTATTTCAACAAATAATTGCTGACCATGTGTCGGCTGGCTAAAAACAAAGTTAAATACCCATATTTCAAATCCATGGGCACGGTGTTTGGGGATTAAGCCCGGCAACAATTTATCAAAATCTTGATAGATATTGTGGAAATCATTCCACTGATCATTCGCATATAATTTAAGAATGCGCCATCTGTCAGATGTAGACGGAAACAAGATACTCAAGCGTGGTCCAGTATGTTGATCCTTTCGTAACTTTAGTAAGGCTTTTCGTAGAATTTGGGGATAATACTGCAACAGCTGCTTTGCCTCCAACATCACTTGTTCCTTGCTCAATCGAAGCCAGGGCTCATTCATTCTCCCCGTTGCAATAAAATCGAATAAGCATTTGATCTGTTGCTGAATTAATTCCCGCTTTGCTTGGCTGCCTTCAAGGTGGTTCGCTAATTCGTCGCCTTCTTCAGTAGTTGTATTTGTGGAGGATGCTGCTGAATTTGTTGGGTCTTCAGCAAAGGATGTGGAAAGATCAGTTTCCTTAGACAGGGCCATTTGATCATCAATAGAAGATGCTGGGCTAGGCAATGGAGTAATTGAACTTGACTTGGGATCTAGTTCCTCTTCTTTGCTGGTGTCTTGAGTCGTATCAATTCCTTCTAAAATCAGGACTTGCAGTACTTCCTTAATTCTTTGGTGGTAAAGATTATCTATTAGAGACTGTTGAATCTGGGCGGCAGTTGTTTCCACGGTTTGCTTGAAAACAGGCGCAATACTAATAATCAATTGCCGAATGAATTTTTCCGAAGAAAACTGCTGAATCTTTAGCACTGCTCGATAAAAGGCACTCCATAATGCTTTGTCATTGGCAACTTTACCATTCTTTGCGTTTATATTATTAAGGAGTGAATGAGTGGTTTCTAGCATATCACCATAACCACCACTCATGATGTCCAGTAATTTGAATCGTTGTTTTTCAGTTGATACCTCAAGCCAATTATTCAGTGCTTGTTTTTTTCGTAAAGTATTATTCCATTTATTCTTTAACGCACTGTCACTCTGGTCAAGTTCTCCTAGCAATTGATCTAATTCAAATTTTTGGTCAGCTTCCGTCACCCACCATGGCCAACTCCCGCTCTGCAACCAAACAATAAATAAATCAACTCCACTACTACTTTTCATTGTAGAAAGATTGTGTTCAATGTACTTCGTCACTTCTTCTTCATCGGTGGGGAGTAACTGAGTTACTAAGTCTAGAATTCCTTGATCGAAGTCATTCAACTTTTTGTTACCCGTAATTATGCTGCCAGATAAGTCTTGCTTTAGCATTCGAATGCTTAATCTCTTTTTACGACATACTTTTAGTAGTATTGGCTGGACGGATGAGGTCGCCGATAATTTGATGTCCGGAAATTCTAAAACGACCAGTATCCCGATGATCCAAATTTCATGCTGCGTAAGTTTCCACTGCTGACCTGCTTGTTGCAACCACCATTTCAGGCGCTCTGAGTAATCATCCAGCTCGGTTGCCGATTTTTGGAATCCACTTTGAAGCAATTGTCGTAATGATTCGTCACTACTCCATTCTTCTAAGCGATTTATAATGCTTTGCTGCAAACGCTTGGATACATTCTTCAAATAATTAGCAAAGGCATTTGCGTCTTCGGATACTATCTTGCTGATCATGTTTTTAGGGCTGCCTTCACGCTGGAAAGTTCCCTTTTCTAGGAAGCTAGTTAATAGCTTGAGCATTGGAATGTTTTCAGAATCGTGGGAAGATGATTCTGGCAGTTGCTCGCTTTTGATTAAGGCTTCAATTTGCAAAGCAAACTTTTCGTCAATTTGGCCTTCCTTCCTGAGGTTAATAATTCGAAGTAAATAGCCGTCTGAGATAGCTCTTATTGAGACAGTCGAGGCTTTTACTAATGTTTGCAACCAGTTTTCCCACCATGCTTTTAAGGTAATTTTCGGATTGTTAAAGCCAACCTGCAGGTTAAAATGCAGCAAGAGAATGTCCAGTTTTTCGCTGCTGATAGGAATGGGTACGAATTGCCAGTGTACAACGGCCATTTCCATTTGCCAATGCTGTAACTTATTGCTG
>JBCCSR010000746.1:0-3673 GCA_039199865.1 Bacteroidota bacterium | reverse complement strand
TTACTTTCCAATACAAAACTTCCCAAAAATATTCCCCAACAAATCATCCGTAGAAATTTCCCCGGTAATTTCTCCCAAAAACTGTAAAGCCCGACGAATGTCCATGGCGACAAAATCAGAGGAAACGCCAGAGGCCAAACCATTCAACACCTCCCCTAAACTTTCCTCTGCTTTGGCTAAAGCCTCATAGTGTCGAACATTGCTGACAATCGTCGATTCCTGGATGACTTCTTGATCGACTACCAGTTCGTGCAAGCGTTGTTTTAAATATTCGATATTCATCTTGTTGAGGGCACTGACGGGGAGGAAGCGTTCGGCGGGCAATAAATCATTGGTGTAATGCGCTGCTTTGGTGTAGGGATTGAGGTCCATTTTATTGGCAATGACCAAAAAGGAGAGGTCTTGATTGACGAGTTGTGCCAAATCTTTGCGGACTTCTTCCGGTGGACTTTGGATGACATCAAAGACGTACAAAAGGACGGCTGACTGCTGAATTTTCTCCAAGGTTTTTTCTACACCAATGGCTTCAATTTGATCTTGTGCATCGCGGATACCAGCAGTATCGATGAGGCGAAATTCAATGCCTTGGATGTTTAAGACTTCTTCAATGGTGTCGCGAGTTGTTCCGGCAATATCACTGACAATGGCTCTTTCTTCGTTGAGTAGCGCATTGAGTAGGGTCGACTTTCCGGCATTTGGTCTACCTGCAATTACGGTGTTGATTCCGTTTTTAATGACATTACCCAATTGGAAAGATTGGATGAGCGCGCGTAGGAGTCCACGAATTTTTTGCACCAGTTCTTTTAGGGCCTCTCGATTGGCAAATTCTACATCTTCTTCAGAAAAGTCGAGTTCGAGTTCGATCAGGCTAGCAAAGTCGATTAGTTCTTGACGGAGTTTTTGGATGGCATCCGAAAAACCACCACGCATTTGTTGGATGGCGATACTGTGCGCGGAAGCAGAACTGGAGGCAATCAAATCGGCTACGGCCTCTGCCTGGGATAAATCCATACGACCATTGAGAAAAGCCCGCATGGTAAACTCACCGGGTTGAGCCATCCGTACACCTCCGGAAATAAATAGTTGGATCACTTGTTGGAGGATGTAGGGCGAACCATGACAGGAGACTTCCACCACGTGTTCACCAGTGTAAGATTTTGGTCCAACAAACAAGGCGACCAATACTTCATCAATAATCTGATCGTGATCATCGCGAATGCTACCAAAATGAATGGTGTGGCTGTTTTGCTCCTTTAGATTTTTACCTCTAAAATATTGATCGACAATTTCAATAGCATTGGCCCCGGAGAGTCGAATCACGCCGATGGCACCAACTCCGGGAGGAGTGGCGAGCGCGACAATGGTGTCATTGAGATGAGTGTAATGGTTGGACATCTATCTACTTTTTCAAATGTTTACGTTATTGATATACTCCAAGATTAAATTAAAACAAGCCCACCGCTCCTTCCGTTCATTTAACAAACTGCATTAATGCCCTCTGCAAACTATCGGGTTGTTCTGCTTTCAAATGTAGGGCAAAAGGTTCATAAGGCAAATGATAGGCTTTGGTCGTCAGTTTCCAGTAGAGGATACCTATGAGGGGAACGGGCGAATGGCGCGTCACCTCATAAAGGGCTTGAATGGCTAGGCTTCGTTCTTTTTCTTCTTGTATTTGTTCCTCCCAAATCATCAACTGATTGGCTCGGGCTAGGTTTTCAATTACGGCAAAACCAGAGCCTTCCCAGGGCATGACGGTACAATTTTTTCTGTTGATATAGCCCAGTTCGGTAAACAAAACGGGGAGTTGGATGGCTTGCTGATTTTGAAATTGAGCAATACCGTTGAAGGTGGTGTCCCAAGAATAATGTAGGTTTTGCAGAATTTGACTGTCCTGTTCAATGGTGCGCAATTTGAAATAAGCATTGATGCCCATTACGTCCAGCTCCTCCCAAAAGGCAACGTTTTGGTAATTGTCGAAATTGGCGGCATAGGTGAGTTGGCCAGAATAAATTTGCCGAACTTCCCGAATCAGACGTTTCCATTCGGTACGGAGTAGGGCTCTCCGTTCGTTGATCCTTTGTAAAGGTTGTGGATCCTCCTGGAAACCAACCTGTTGGGCCCAAGCCGCGTTGGCCGCAATCTCATCTTTGAGATAGGATTCTAGGTTTTGATAATTGTCTGCCCCGCGAACCCAAAGCTCCTTGACACTGATTTCTTCGCTAAACTCCAAATGCTTTTGCAAATAGCGTTCTTGTTGCTGTGGACTTAAATAATAACGTTCTAATTCGGGAAGCTGACTGACTGGACGACATCTGCTCATGGCGCGCAACTCACTGCCGATGGCCATCATAGCAACTCCCTTTTCCTCCGCTATCTCGGCCCATTGTTTTAGAAAGCGCCCGTATTGCTCAAACCATTTTTTGACTTCCCCCTCCTCCTTGGGCATGGCCATTCCGTGCCAGAGGAACTTGTTTTCTTCAAAAAAATGGTCCAGCAATAAGCGTGGAATCAGGATTACTTCTAGACCAGCAGCTTTGGCAGCATCCATTTCACTGAGGATACCGGGCTCTTCGGCTCTCCACCAGAGATTGCCCTCATCCCAGATGCCGTGCCGGATATAAACGGTTACTGAAACCGTATTCATTCCTGCCTTTTTTAAAGATTCAGCCCAGTCTTGATGGTCGGGTTCATTAACTTGAATGCCTCCCAAATAGAAGGATTCCACTCCATTGGCTTGATTTTGCTCGACCCGAGTCGTACAACTCAGTAGGCATCCAAATAGTAAGAGGCAAATCAATTGAGAACGCATAGATTGGGAAATACAAAAACCGCAACGCTATCATCCTATCACACGACCGTTTGGTCCTGATCTGGTTGGTTTTAACGTTGCGGTTTGTCGTTTGATAATGATTGGAGGCAATTAAGCCACTGGTTCGTTGATGACAACTTTTTCGATTTTGTCTCCAGGACGAATTTGATCAATCACTTCTAGGCCTTCGAAAACTCGCCCAAAGCAAGTGTGATTGCGATCGAGATGGGCCGTGTTTTCTCGGCTATGGCAAATAAAAAATTGCGATCCTCCCGTATCTCTCCCCGCGTGTGCCATGGATAGGACGCCTCGATCGTGGAATTGCATGTCCCCCTCTACTTCGCATTTAATTTTGTAACCCGGACCACCGGTTCCAGATCCATTGGGGCATCCCCCCTGAATAACGAAATTGGGAATTACGCGATGGAAGTTTAGGCCATCATAGAAACCTTTTTTTGCAAGGTCAACAAAGTTTTTAACCGTAATTGGAGTGGCCTCAGTGTAGAATTCTACCTTCATGACGCCTTTTTCAGTGTGTATTTCACCTGTCATAATGCTATTTTTGCCGCAAAAATAGGGAATTCACTCTTTTATGAAAATTAATTCATGATTTTAATTCTTAAAAGGGGAGGGGACTTACTGTGCCATTTCGTAGGCGGCTTTCAACCAGTCGATAAGTTGATCGTCCACATCGTCAACATGATTTAAGCGTACCCGGTGGGTACACATACTACCGAAGGGACCAGAAGACTCTAAGCGCTTTGTAGTGGGCTTGCCTTTTAATTTTAAACCCAAATCAATGCGCGTCTTGGTCGCTGGCTTGATCAGGGCAAATTGCTTTTTACGGATCATGCTGACACTGGC
>JBCCSR010000745.1:0-3674 GCA_039199865.1 Bacteroidota bacterium | reverse complement strand
CTACGCTGTTGACCTATCATCCTCGCCCCATTATTATTGTAGAAGGTTTGTTTATTTTTCATTATAAAAAAATACGCAAGTTGCTCGATCTAAAAGTTTTTATTCACGCCAAAGAAAATTTGAAAGTCATTCGGCGCATTCAAAGGGATGGGGTAGAACGAAACTACCCATTGGACGATGTGTTGTACCGCTACCAAAATCACGTCTTACCCAACTTCGAAAAATATATTTTTCCTTACATGGACAAGGCAGATTTAGTCATCAACAATAATGATAACTTTAATATTGGTCTAAAGGTGTTGTCAGGATTTTTAAAACACCAACTACAATTGAAGGAAACCAAATAACCAGCTCGATATTTTTTAAGCGAGTATTGATAAACTATGCATTTGAAATCCATTTTTATTTTTCTTAGCTGCTGGATCTACGTCCTTTCCGTATCTGCTCAATTGCAAAAAGGAGATTGGAGGTTGGGAGGAGTAATCAGTTTTGTGGATCAACAAACGAACAGCAATCAGGGCAGTTTGACGACTTTGGTCTTGAACCCCAAACTGGCTTTGATGATCACGGACAAATGGATGTTGGGGGGAGAGTTAGACATCACTTTTTTGGATCGACAGGCCCGAGTGCGCCATGGCTTATTTTTTCGTCATTATTTCAAGGCATGGGGCCCGACGAATTTGTTTTGGGGAGGAGGCTCGGAGTGGGAAAAATGGAGGATGCTGTCCGCAGGGGGATCTGGGCCCGATACCCGATTTTTTAGAAGCCACCTAGACTTTGGGCTACAACATTTATACAATAGAAATGTAGCCCTCGAAATCTTGGCGAGTTATCGCTTTCTCCAAACCACCAGAGTTCCCAATCGGGGAATTGGGGAAGCCATCAATCGAGGGGTAGAGTTGTCCGCTTCGTTTCATCTGTTTTTTCCCAGCCAACTTTCCAAAGATACCATCAAGCAGACCATCGATTTTCATAAAGGACAATGGGCCCTGGGAGGAAGACTAAGTTTGACGGGCAATGGAACCTTATTGCAACCCGAGTTGGCCAGATTTTTTTCCAAACGACTGGCCCTGGGAGCAAGGCTCAGTTACGGAGATGATTTTGCCCTGCGCACCTTTGAAGTTGGTTTTCATTTGTTGGCTCGTTATTATTTGACGATTGGTCGAAAAAAGAAAATCTTTGGCGAAGTCGCTACTGGATACCAATTTTTGGCCTTGCGCAGAGGAAGTGAATGGAGATTGATAGATCGCAAACTGGTTTACGGCTTTGCCTTGGGTTTGGCCAACATGTTGTCTAAAAATGCCAGCTTTGACCTTAGTTTATTCTATCAACCCGATCGACCTGTTTTTGATACCAATCCATTATTGGCCACCCGACAAGTAGGACTGAGAATTGGTCTACAAGTTTATATTGGCCGACCCTGATTCTGTATTTTGTGTTTTGAATATTCCGAATGATTTATGGAGCTAATGATGCAAATCATATTGATTGTCTTTTTTCCCTTCCTGGCCATCAAATGGATGGCACATAGAAAAATTGGCCAATTGATTAGTCCAGTGGTATTGTGCTACGGATTAGGGATGTTGTTGGCTTACGGGAAATGGATTGACATTGATGAAGACTTAGCCCATCACTTCTCAATTGCCACGGTATTGCTGGCCATTCCATTGATGTTATTTACCAGTGATTTGAACGCTTGGCGAAAGCAGGCTCGGCCGATTGTTTTGAGCTTTTTATTGTGTTTGCTCAGTGGAGCCATCGTGGCTTTCGGGTCATGCCTTTATTGGCGTACGGAGTTTCCCAACAGCTGGCAGATTTCTTCCATGTTGCTAGGGGTTTATTCCGGGGGGACGCCCAATATGCAAGCGATTGGCTTGGCTCTGAATGTAGATAAGGATTTGTTTATTTTGCTCAATGCAGCAGACCTCTTCTGTAGTGGGATTTACCTCATTTTACTGACTTCTTTTTGGCCTTCTTTTATTGCTTCTTTCTTTCCAGTTTCGGCCTTTGAAAACAATACCAATACGGTAGCGCCATTGGAAGAACAAAGCGTCTCATCGTCATTTTCTGATTTGTCATTTGCAGTGGCTTTGGCCATATTGATAGTGACCATTTCCGTTGGTCTGGTCTACTTGATTACCGGGAGTACGGATCGTGCGGGATTGATCTTTCTCCTTTTGACCAGTTTGAGCATCCTGGCTTCTTTTTCTGCCAAAGTGAGGGCGTGGAAAATGGCTTATCGGGCAGGAGAATACTTGCTGTTGATGTTTTGTCTCGCCATTGGGATGCTTGCCGATTTGGAGCAATTGTGGTCAGAAGGAGGGCGAATTATTATTTACACGGCTTCTGTCCTCCTTTCCCTGGTCATCATGCATTATTTACTGGCTCTGTTTTTTCGATTGGATCGAGATAGTGTTTTGATCACTTCGACGGCAGCGGTTTTTGGTCCGGCTTTTATTGGGCAAATAGCTAGTGTTTTGAAAAATCCCAATCTGGTGCTACCGGGGATGATTACCGCTTTGGTGGGAATGGCAGTGGGCAATTATTTGGGAATCGGGATGGCTTGGGGCTTAGAGCTTTGGTTGGGGCATTGAGGGAATGGGAATGGCCTAGCGATGTGGAGTAGGGCCAGCGAAAGCTGGCAGCCCGTAGGGCCGAGCGAAGAGCGAGCTACGCAACGTAGCGCCCGTAGGGAGGCCCCTGATTAAAAAAACGGGAGCGAAGATGGAGAATGGTACTTACAGAGCTCACAAGGCTCAAAACAAATCCGTATTTTGAGCATTAACTGTTCCTATTGTTGTTGAACATTATTATACTTTATTACGAATGATATTGTGGGTAAGAAAATGGATCATTTGTTCCTCTCCAAAACGATTCGTAATAAAGTTCATTGCAAAACAAATCTTGCTAAAAAAAAGCAATCATCAATGAAATTACCAGAATCAGGTCAAGCAAAAGAAACGATACTCCAACAGTTGAAAGACATGAAAATGGAGGATGCCAATTGGCGGGACGGAAAGACTTTTAGCTATGTCTATTATGCGGGTGAAGACGTGTTGGAGCTCACCAAAGCGGCTTACGAAATGTATTTTTCTGAAAATGCTTTGAATCCTACTGCTTTTCAAAGTTTGCGCAGGATGGAAACGGAGGTCATTAAAATGGCGGCCGATCTCTTTGGAGGAGATCAGCAGATTCGAGGCAGTTTGACTTCCGGTGGGACGGAAAGTATTTTGATGGCGGTAAAAACGGCTCGATCCTGGGCCCTGCAAAATCGACCCGAAATCGAGCAGCCAGAGATTATTTTGGCGGCAAATGCCCATCCTGCTTTCAACAAGGCCTGTCATTATTTTAAGGTCAAAGCAGTGGTGGTTGCCGTTGATGCTAATTTCAGGGCGGACCTGCAACAAATGCGAGCCGCAATTGGGCCCAATACGGTGATGTTGGTGGCTTCCGCTCCGGCTTATCCTCAAGGCGGGATTGATTCGGTGGTGGATATTGCCCAAATGGCCAAAGCAAATGGATTGCTTTGTCATGTCGATGCCTGTGTTGGTGGTTTTTTACTTCCCTTTTTACGGCAAATACGTCCTCAATTACCAGCCTTTGATTTTTCCGTCGACGGAGTGACTTCGATTTCGGCAGATATCCACAAATACGGTTATGCGGCAAAGGGGGCT
>JBCCSR010000744.1:0-3680 GCA_039199865.1 Bacteroidota bacterium | reverse complement strand
TGTGCGGTACCAATGCGATCAAAATCTAGCTCTATTTTGCGCAGATGAATTTGATCTAAAATCAAGTCGGTTTGTTGATCCAAACGTTTATTGGCAGCCAATTGCTTTTTGTTGGTCTTATTTTTTGAGGTCCACTTTCTAAACTGGTCTTTGACTTTGTCGAGTGCCGTTTCCTTGGCTTCGACTTTATGTAGCGCCAACTCGTACTGCGTCTTCAATTTCTCAGCTTTTTTGAGGGCCTTGGCGATTTCGTCTCTCTCTTTGCTCGCTGCTAATAATTTGAAATGTACCGTTTTGTATTTGAGTTTCCACTTTTTCTTTTTGTCACCTTTGTTTCGGGAACTCTGTTCTTTGGTTTTGCGGTCTTGTCCAGTTTGTTTTTCATCATCAACTCGGTAGTTGTGCAATTTTTGGAGCATTTGATCACTTTCGACCTTAATCTCCATCAGTGCGTCGTACTTTTCCTTCCACTTTCCAATTTCATCCTCTTGACGATGAAGCAAAGCGTTGAGTTGCTTGATCCGTTTGACCAATTTGTGTTGATCATTTTTATTGCCTTTAAATTCTAGTCGATGACGGTTGTATTCTTCGAGAAGCAACTCTTTTTCGTTTCTGAGGTGGGCATTATCAGTCGTCAATTGTTTGATATGTGCTTCTTGCTTTTGCTGAAGGACAATCCATTTTTCCTGTTCAGCTTGTAAATTATTGGAATGAGTAAAGAAGTTGGCTTGCTCTTGTTCTAGGCGGCGGCAAACCGAGTTGAGTCTGTAGACCTCTGCCTTGAGTTCATCAATTTTTTGTTTGCGCCAAGCCCAGGAAATCAGAAACCCTATGAATGCTGCTCCAAGCATCAAAAGAAATACGGGAAGCGCAAATTGCAACATGAATGGTTCTTTTTCTTTTTTATCGGACTTTAAATCTTAGCAACATTTTTTACACTTAGTATCTTTTGATACTAAAATCTTTTGTCCATTGTCGAATAGTTAGTTTACTTTTTAAAGCATTATTCCGAGATCCCCAAAAGGACTTTCTTCGGCAAAAATCTTTGTCTTTCAGTTGCTTATCTATGGATTCAAAGATTTTAGATTTTACCGCTTTAAAAACAAAGATGAATATAGTAAAATTATCTCTAATAAGGAAATTTGCTTTGTACTAAAGTTGAGAATAGAGAGATGGCATTGGTTCTGCTATTGACGAATTCTGATCTCTACCCGTCGATTTTTGGCTCGACCTTCCTCGCTGGTATTGGCGGCAATGGGATTTTCTGAGCCTCGATGTTGCATAATGATTTGATTTTTTTTAATGCCGAGTTTCAACAAAAGTCGTTGCACATTTTCTGCTCGATTTTTAGATAGGCTAAGATTGTTTTCCTCCGATCCGGTATTGTCCGTATGGCCAATAATCAATAACTCCGCATCGGGGAATGCAGCTAGGTAAGACTTCAAACTGATCAAATACGTGTTGAGTTGATCAGTGAGCTGAATCTCGTATTCTTTACCCTGAAAATAAATGTTGGAAGGACGAATGGTAGTAGGAGCCCCTTCACGGATCTGATTGGATGCTTGGGCATTGGAATAGCCAGGATAATATTGATTGGTGTACCACCAAGTACCTCCAAAAAGCCAACAGGCCAGGGCTAAGAATAGGGTCGGCAACAACAATTTTCCCATGATACTTTTGTCTTCCATGTGATGAATTCGGATCAATCCGAAGGTTTCCTTTCTCGGCCAAGGAGAGTACTGAACTGGTTTCCAGGCCACGGCAATATAGAAAACAAAAAGAAGCTGACAAAATTAGCTTTCGAATTTTAGATGTTGCTCATCAATTCGACAATCAAAACGGTTTCTGTTTTTCCGGTGATTTTGTCAATTTTTATGAAATAATTGGGTTGCAATTCCAAGGCTTGGCCAAGTTTGATGTCATGGAATTGATCTTGAATGGTTTGGCCCAAATAATTGAGGGTGAAATGATCGGAGGAGACCGAGCCCAAATAGAAAAATTGCTGGATGGCCATTTCAATAAAAAAGTTAGCGTTTTCTTGGCTAAGATCCTCGGTAAATGTACTTTGAAAGACCTGGCGGATCGTATCGCAACCACTCTGGAAAATTTCTAAATCCAATCCGTTTTCGAAAACGGCCCGTTCTTTCGCCTCTTGTTGATTGGCGGTAAACTCGTGTTGTTCCACTTTTTCCAGTTTTTGGGAAAAAATGGCTTGTGGACTTCCAAATTGACAAGTTTTTTCCTGATTATCACAAGCGATCAAAACGAATGTAAAGGTGATGAAAATGAAGAAGTGATATGGTTTCATGTTATTTAGATATCTTTCAAATGTTAAAAAAAACGCTGTTTTTCAACTTTTTCTCAATTGTTTTGTTAGCCGATTTTGCAATAAAAAGAAAATGAAATGGTAAAGCAAAGCAAAAAACTAAAATTAATCCCTCAAAGTGAGACACAAGGAGCAAAAATAGCGCTAAAATTTTCCGTCAAAGCCAAGGAGAAAAGGAGAAATCCGCTCAAAAGATCGACCAGGACTGACGTACAAAGCCAAGACATTCCACTTTATCAGTACCGACTGCACATGAGTCAGATGCATTAAAGAGCGTTCTTTGGTGTATTAGATGGAAAAATTAATAGACTTGTACTCTGGCCAAACCCTCGGAAAAGTCTCTCACGTCAATAAAGCGGGGACGTAGAATCAACTGTCCCTTCTCATTGATGTAGCCAATTCCTTTGCTTGTACCTACCCTGGCAACCCCTCCCTTGAAGTCCCACACCAATCCGAATGAAGGTGCTGTGAGTGCGTCTCCATTCACGTCCAAGTAGCCCCAGAGGCCATTCAGTTGGTAAGCGGCGAATTGTTCCGAAAAGGCATAGATTTGTTCGTAAATAGTGGGGGTAATCGCTCTGCCCTTGGCATTGATCAATCCATATTTTCCCTCTTTCAATATTGCCCATTTCCCTTCATTGGCATACCACATATCATCGTACTGCGCTTGTACCAACCAATTGCCTTTTTTATCGATCAGGCCAAATTGGTCTTCGACTTTTGCCACGGCTGCAGACTGATGAAAATCACGTGCATCTTTGAAGCGGTAATTGATTTGCAATTGTCCTTGCTTGTTGATGTACCCATATTTCCCATCCAATGTTACCCGAGCCATATCATCCGAGAAATACCGCATTTGCTCAAACTTGGGTTCAATCTTTACTTTTCCTTTTTGGTCGATAAAACCCAATTGGTTGGCTTGCTTGATTTTGGCCATCCCATTTTTGAATGGCCAGGCTTTTTCAAATGACAATTCAATTACAACTGCTCCATCCTGGTCGATAAAACCGTATTTTCCGGCTTGCATCACCAAGGCTTTTTCTTCCGAAAAATCTTCTGCTAAATCATAAACCGCCGGAGCGATCCAATTCCCCTTCTGGTCGATAAAACCCATTTTTTGATCAAAAGTTTGTACTCTCGCTCGACCTCCAACAAAAGACCAGGCGGATTTGTACTGAGGACGGATGATAATGGAGCCAAACTTGTTGACGTATCCCCACTTGCCTCCTTTGCGGACCAGCGCGAGCCCCTCGGCAAAACTACGGGCCTCGTCAAAATCATCTTTGATCACCAATTGTCCACTTTTGTTCATAAAGCCCCAACGGTACTTTTCTGGCTGATAATCTTTATGCTC
>JBCCSR010000743.1:0-3680 GCA_039199865.1 Bacteroidota bacterium | reverse complement strand
GGAATGGTTATGCCAACTCATAGCCTAATTCAATGTCCGATCGCCTGAAGGATTGATCATCGGTAACCCTCCAATCGAATATAGGGTTTGAAAGACAAATGGTTCATTCCTTTGAGCAAAGTACATTGCTTCTTGCGGGTCATTTGAAGGATTGAATCGAAAAATAATTTCTTTCCAGAAACTATTTTTCTGGGCGTTTAAATACAGTAAATTATGATCCCAAAGGCCTTGCGAAGGCGCTTCGTGCGTCTTTCGATGACGTTCCTATGTTTGTTTCCATTTTTCTTAAGGGCACAGGTCATTTATGTACAACCTAGTGGTACTGGGGATGGTTCTTCCTGGAATCAGGCCAGCGCCAAGCTCGCCCAAGTTTTAGAGACGGCAAGCGAAGGTACTGAGATCTGGGTGGCAGAAGGTATTTATTATCCGACCAGTTGCGTTGCTTGTACGGACGAAGATCGAGCACTTGCTTTTACGATTCCAAATGGAGTAGCACTTTATGGAGGCTTTGCGGGAAATGAAACGGAGAGAGGGCAGCGGGATTGGTTGAACCGGCAAAGCATTTTGAGTGGTGATATCAATCAGGATGATAGCCTGGACAGCAATTCCTTTTCGGTAGTGTACATGGAAAATGTGGGGACCCATACCATTTTAGATGGCTTTACGATCAGGGCCGGCAACGCCAATAAAGAAGAGGGCTTTCCTGCCCATAGTGTGCAAAGCAGTGGGGCTGGCATTTACAATATGGGCTCAGTAGACGCTTCACCTACAATTCGGAATTGTCGTTTGGAAAATCATTTTTCTAATGATTTTGGAGCGGCCATTTATAATAATGGTCGCGATGGTGGTCGGAGCAATCCAATGATTCGCAATTGTGTATTTTGGTCCAATGAAAGCTATCAGAGTGGGGCCGGAATATTTAATGATGCGGGTCGACCCGGAAGTGAGAGCAGTCCGATCATTTCCGATTGTACTTTCGAGCTCAATAGAGCAAAATATGGGGCTTCCATTTACAACAGTGGCTTGGAGGGGCGGTCTTCTCCTCAGGTGTTGTCTTGTACCTTTCTCGATAATGAGGCGAGTTCTTATGGAGGTGGTGCTTATAATTTTGGGAAGAATGGGGGAGCGGCCAAAGGCTTATATGCCAATTGTGTGTTTGCTGGAAACAAAGCCTCTTCGGCCGGAGCCATCTACAGTCTGGCAGATGATGGGGATACCCAGCCCGTGATTGTCAATTGTACTTTTTACGATAATTTTGCGAATACGGGTGGAGCCGTCTATTGCAATGAATCCGATGATGGCAATACCGAAGTGACGATGGCCAATTGTATTTTTTGGAACAACACTGCGGTGTTCAATCCGATTTTTCACATGAGTGGAAACGGAACACCAATCATGAATCTTAGCCATTCTTTATTGGATGCCAATGATTGTGATGACATCATGTATCTCGACCCTCATGATTCCCTGAATTGTGTTGGCGGTTTAATTTTTAATCAGACTCCTGCTTTTGTTGATGCCAGCAATCGGAACTTTCATCTCTCCAATAGTTCAATGGTCAAGGATATTGGAGACAATGCTATCTTGAGCGATAGGGCCATTTATTTTGATCATGATAGTTTGATTAGGATCCATAATGATTGGGTAGATCTCGGAGCTTTCGAATTTGATGCGCCCGTATACATCGCACCCCAAATTGTTAAGCAGCCCTTAGAGCAAGTGGTTTGCGAAGGAGAAAACCTTGAGTTCAGTGTTGAGGTGAGCGGAACGGGAACCATCAGCTATCAGTGGGAAAAAGAGGGACTTCCTATTCCCGAAGCTACAACTCCAATATTGAGCATCCCGATGGCTGGCCCAACGGATCAAGCGGCTTATCGTTGTAAGGTGACCAGTTTTGTGATGGATGTCATTTATTCAGAAATGGCCAATGCAGTTGTCAACACCCCGGCCATTGTGACCAATGAGATTGTTGCTTCGACCAATGATATTTGCTTTGGCGAAATGGTGACTTTTACGGCCCTTGCGGAAAATGGAGGAGGAAGCCCTAGTTATCAATGGCAAGTCAATGGAGTAGATGTTGGAGCCAACAGTGTTGATTTTAGTAGCAGTACCTTAAACGATAACGATGTAGTGACTTGTTGGCTTACGTCTAGTTTAAGCTGTGTGAACGATCCCTCCGCTTTATCGAATACCATTAGTATTGATGTTGAAAGTCCACAAGAAGTGGGCATCAGTATTGCGGCTTCGAGTAGTACAATTTGTGCTGGTTCAGCGATTGATTTTACCGCTACAGGGATCAACCTAGGAGATAACCCACTATACCAATGGCAAGTCAATGGTACTTCTGTGGGGGATGGTGCGCCTAATTTTACGAGTGATCAATTGATTGATACGGACTTGGTGACTTGTATCGTCACCTCTAGTTTAGCTTGTGTCAGTCATCCGATGGCAGTGTCTAACGTTATTGCGGTAAGTGTGGAAGACATTAAAGAAGTTAGTGTGAATATTTCCGCTGACGCTACGGCTGTTTGCGAAGGGACCAGTATTACTTTTATGGCGGAAGGCATCAACGGGGGAGACCATCCCATGTATCAATGGCGAATCAATGGAGAAGAGGTTGGAAGCAATGCGCCAACTTTTAGCAGTTCAGATTGGAAGGACAACGATTTGGTACATTGTGTATTCACTTCTTCACTGACCTGTACCTCATCTAGCAGTGTCAATTCAGGTAGCGTGTTGGTCAATATTCTTCCCTATCTAAACGTAGCGGTAAACATTGAAGCCTCAACGCTTAGTGCTTGTGAAGGAGAGCCGATTGGTTTTACGGCAACGGGGAGTCATCCGGGGGATGATCCAATTTATGAGTGGTTTTTGAATGGAGCGCCAGTTGATCAATTAGGGCCCCATTGGGAGACGACGAATCTCCTGGAGGGCGACCTAGTGACCTGTGTTCTACATTCTTCTCTGCCTTGCCTAAATGCCAATGCAGTCGCTTCTAATCCCATTCAAATGCAGGCTTGTACCAGTACTGCGACCTCCTCGCTGGATCGTGCAGCAATACAACTTTTTCCTAATCCAACAAGCGGAATATTCCAACTTCAATTGCCCCAAATTGAAGGCGCAGCTGAGCTTTATCTTTTTGATTTGGTGGGCAAAAAGCATTGTGAAATGGCGCTTTTGTTGGATGGAGAAAAACAGCAAATTGACCTTTCATCAGTATTGCTGCTAAGAGGAATTTACGTCCTTAAATTGAGGATGGGCAGTCGAATTTGGGTAGAAAAATTATCCGTTCATCCTTAAAAGTTCAATCCATCATGGCGAAAAAAATCAATTAATGCCTGTCACTGAATCTCATTTTTCGTTGGGTTTTAAGTGGAAAAAAGAACGATCTAAATAAATATTAATTTGGATTTTTGTGACATGGTTTCGGTGTTTTTTGGCCCCTAAAACACATGCAGACTAAATTTAATTTGGGCTTAAAAAAAACTCGTTTTCTTCTTTTTTTTAACAAAAAAATAGAGAAAAGTCAAAAAAATATTTTTTTAACTTGTTTAGTGTAAGTCACTGTTTGTTAGTAGATTATATCAGATAACACCTTTTGCACCGCTCCTTCCTTTTTTCTATACACATAATAATAATACATATTAGTTATTTAGGCATAATGATTGTACCGTTTGAGG
>JBCCSR010000742.1:0-3682 GCA_039199865.1 Bacteroidota bacterium | reverse complement strand
CTCTGTTCTCAGTTTTTGTATTTTTTTCCCAGAGTTTTCTTTCTCTTTTTTAATTTTTAAATTTTTTTATAATGAACATTTTTGTTGCAAAAATGAACTTTTCTACTAACGAAGACACTTTGAGGCGAGTTTTTGAGGGGTATGGAGAAGTAGAGAGTGTAAAAATCATCATGGACAAGTTCACTAATCGCTCCAAAGGATTTGGTTTTGTTGAAATGCCAAACGATGATGAAGCTCGAAGTGCTATCGAGGATTTGAATGATACAGAACTTGAAGGAAGAACAATCGTTGTCAAAAAAGCTGAGCCAAGAAAGCCACGTAACGATCGTTACGGCGGTGGTGGCGGTGGCTACGGTGGCGGCGGCGGCTACGGCGGTGGCGGCGGCGGATATAACCGTAACCGATACTAGAAAAAGATTCAGCTTAGCTGATCAAAAAAATAGCAATGCTGCCCTTCGGGGTGGCATTTTTTTTTGTCTGAATCATTCATTATTTCTTTTTGTAGGTTTCTATTAAATCCACCCACTCTATGAATAATCAGTAGACTCTATTACGCTGAATGCCGCTTTTGTGCCCTTGTTGTAGCCAACTAGAGTTCAAGCATACCTATCGTCGGGTTTCAAACTGATGCTTGCTCTATTAAGTTTATTTATTTGTGTTGCCACTTTTTCGGAACAGGCAATCAGGCAATAGTGACCACCGAGTAATTTTCCTGAAGATAAACACCAATTTTTGTCTTGGTCAAACACATAGGTAGGGAATAAAGGATAGGGGACTTGTCTGTCTTTATTGAGGATTTGAAAATAATGAAGGAGCGCTTCCATTTTTGCTTCCTTAAACCAGGCTTGGTTCATGGTCGGATCAAATTGTTCAAAAATATGATTGCCTTCGATGTAAATACCAACATTACACTTTCGACCCAAGCAATCGACCAATTGTGTTATAAACTGTAGTTCATAGGCAAAATGTCTTTGTAAGTGAATGAGACGCTTTGTGCTTTTCCGCATCAGGCGAGCAAGTGAAAAAGAAGCGTCATAGGGCATATCGAACCTTTGGGCGATGGCATCAAAGCCAATAGGTTCTAGAAGTTCTCCTTTGATCACTTCCCATTGGTCTACCTCAAAAAAAGTTTTTCCAATGGCCAATCTTTTATTCAAATTTTCAATGGTATCCGGTTCGTAGCGGTATTCCGAAATGGGGAAAGAAGGACAAATACTGTAGGGAAGAGGCAATTTGAGGTAAACCTCAAACTGCTTGGGAAATACATTTTTGATGGAGTGGATACCATCGAGATCAATGGAGTCAGTGATCCAGGATAGCGCTGCCTTTGGGTTCATATCCAATGATGAATTGACCCACAGTTGGTATTTTTCAACACCAACTGTGGGTTTACATGTTTACTGGTGTTGCTCATGGTCTAAATGACCATGCTGGTGATCGTATTAACACCAAAGGCAAATATAACCATTCTGGATGGATTACTGATAAATATCGATTCCGGGGTAAAAAGCACCGAAAGTAAACCAATACCCAATGAACGCATTCGGCTGATTGAGTTGCGTACCTGCCAGAGGCCCAGAGATGACTTTCCCCGTAATATCGATTTCGTTTCCTAAATCATCACTCGCAACGATGGGAAGGCTGTCATTTTTGAAACTTAGAGTACCCAAGTCGGCATGCTTATGGAACGCAACAATGAAGTTGAGCGTACGGGATCCGATGATCATCAAATCATCACCTCCCAACTGATCGCTAATGATTTGGGGCGTATCAAAACGATTGATGCTATAGACCTTATTGCTGCCTTTGTGTAACACGCCCAAGACTCGCTCCTTTGCAGGCAATCTATTATCGGATGGATTGATCGGGAAGAGGATATTGCTATTGTTGGTTCGATAATCTCCATACGGATAAACCATATAGTCGCGGCTAAACCCCGTTTGTGTACTTAAAACGTCAGAGTTGGGATAGAGGTTTTTCCAATTGCCCCAGGTAGTTTCCAAAATTGGAAAAATTTCAATCACCGTCCCAATGCGTTCTCCATTCACACAATTCAGGTTGGCCTGTGACCAATAGCTATCACTGGCACGATCGTAAGGGATAAGATTACTATTGTACAATTTGCCACTAACGCCAAAGGTGGTTGATTGCCCCTCAATATTTCGGTTCCAGGCAATGGCCGTTCCGGTTAGTGGGCAATAAGTCAGGGCTACCTGTCGGTCGTCGATTTCATCATTGACGATTTCGTGCCAATCGAGAATGGGATGCGGATAGGCTTTGGCCACTCCGTTGTGAACCATCCCGACTACTAAATCATTGTCGTCCAAAAAATTGACTTCACTGACTTTAACAAACTGAGGATTGTCGATAGAGGGAATGCCATCCTTGCCCGGTCCTCCATCTCTTACTTCTTCCACGGGAATTAACCAATCTTGCTGGGCAGTACTATTTTCCTTAGAGCAGGAAAAAAGGAGTAGAATCGAAACCAAAGAAAAGAAAAGGGTATTTTTCATATTTGTAAGTATTATGTTTTGGTATGCTGGTTATTCAAATATCGTAGGGGTCAGTTGCTTGTCAAAACTCAATTGATATCGAAGCTGAAGGCCCAATTTGTAATCGGTGGTAATCTGGAGGCCATCCAAGTCTTGAAAAATAGGGAGCTCTCCACTCAATCGGATTGACAACTGCTCATTTGGACGAAAAGCAAGGCCTAGAGGCAATCGTAGCCAGTAACCACCGCTATTGGGCGCATTGATGCCCTGTTCTTGATTGGGGGTGGCATGGCGCAGGAGCAGCCCTAGCTCGGGGGCCCAAAAACCAAGGGTAGAGAAAATGGAATAGCTAAAGACGGTAGTCCATTGGCTCTCATTGCCAAATTTGAAACGGCGACCCGCAATGCCTTCTGGATCTCCGAAGTGTTGATTGGTAGTATTGTAACGATATGAAAAAGCAGTTTGTAGGCTTAAATTATTGATGAAAACGTGGTTTTTGCCGTAGGCCAAACGTCCGATAAAATCATAGGTTCCGCTACCACTTTGCATGTCTGGCGATAGATTGATGCCTCTTTCATCTCTGATAAACTGACTACCAGTGGGTAATTTTATCCCCAAACCAAAAGAGAGCTGTCCATCTTGACCAACTGGTTTACTATATTGACCGAGTAAAGTTAAATCCCCCAGACCACGAGCACTTTCACTTGCAGATACTGTGGTACGATTTTGTATGACAAAAGGTAAAAAAACGCTTACTGCCCAGTTTTCATTGAGCACATAATCCGTTTTGACAATAAAATTGTGTCCGTTTCGCGTTCTGGGGTCGTTTTTTAGTCGAGTGTTATTGTCGATGAGTAAGTTAACACTGTTAAATTCGTAATCGATTTGGAAGGCCAAACTTTTTGCGCTAGAGGAACCAATCGCAAAAGATGAAGTAATTGGGGCTCCTGCCGAACAACAAGTTTGAGCTTGAAGTACGGGCATGGAAAGCGCAAAACAGAAAAGGAGGATAACAACAAATGGCTTTTTCATGCATTATAATGATGAGTGTCCAATTTGATCAATCAATTTTTTTTTTTTTGTCTCAAAAAATACAATTGAATCAAGTTTCCTGGCAGTAAAGTGACAATCCTATGAAATTGACCTAAATGTATTTTTAAATAAATTTTCTTGAACTTTAAGAAAAAAAT
>JBCCSR010000741.1:0-3687 GCA_039199865.1 Bacteroidota bacterium | reverse complement strand
CCAATGCAGGATCTTATCTCCCCATTTTTGACTAAAACCACCCAACCAATAGCCTATTTTTTTCACTACTTGCCCTACAACAATAGGTTTCCAAAAAGCTACTACCACGACCACCAACAGGGTCAAGAAAATGGAAAAGCCAAAATTGAGGAGGTACAACAGCGTTTGTTCCGAGAAGCGATCCTTGATCAGGAGAATGGAGAAGAAAGCCGCAATGGGAAAAAACGAAAGCGTAGAAAACCAATTGATCAAACTAATGGTTAGCCCATTCAAGAGGTTAATGCCGTTCCTGGCAAAAACATACAATTGAGCGGGGCCTCCCCCACTTTGTGAAGGCGTGACTGCGCCCATAAATATATTGGCCAAGTTGGCATTGAAACACACTCGAAGGGAAATTCCTGGGACGATAACTCTGGCAAAAATATGATTGCGCCAAGCACCAAGCAACATATCCAGGAAACCCAGCGCTACTGCTAGCAGGACATATCTCAAGTCGATACTCTTCAAAGTTTTAAAAGAATCACCGACATTATCCGAGGTAAAAAATACGTAGCTTAAGGCTCCAATCGTGATGATCAAAAAGTAAAGGATTCCCTTTTTAATGATTCTGGTGTTGAAGACCTGCTCTTTTTCGTTTTCTTGTTGGGGAGCTAAAGAATCGATGGTTTCTTTTTCCTGGTCGTTTTCCTTCAAAGTAGGGCTTTTTTGGTCGTTTGGCAAAGCGAGCGTCCGTCAGTAGCATGAGGCACCTCTACCCCCATCCAAGCACAGATAGAGTTAAAAATATCTGCCGTTCGCGCTGGACGAGGATCCCATCCGACTTGGTTGTAGATAAACGGTACGTGCATATGCTCTTTACACAATGAACCGTGTGATCCACGGTGTTCTGGATATTCCCAGGTATCTCGCAAATCGTAACCATTGGCAGCACCTACGACCAAATCCCCCGCCCTCCGGCTTTTAAACAATTGCGCAATTTGTACGAGTGCATCGGGATAATCACTATCAAAAGTCGCTTCTAGGGCCTGCTGCTGATCCATCGGACGGTCCATTAAGCCAAAATCGAAGGGATCTCCGGTTTGAGGATGATAAGACAATCCTTCGGGGCGATTTTTAATTTGGGCCCGCCCTTTTTTTGATTCTACCCAATAATCGTTATAGGTTCCTCGCCAAGTGACAAAGTCAATGGCTGCCTGCTGGATCAAGTCCTTCCAGGTGGCTTCGCCCATCGCATTTTGTACGGCTTCCCCTCTCAGTACCTCACTCCCCTCGTGATGGAGAAAATGTACAGCGCCAAAGCTGTTTCCAGAAATCATTACGGCCGTCTTGGGGCGAATGGTAAAAATGGTGGGATATTGTAGGGCCTTCAATCCTTTTTGACTAAAGTACTTCGCCAGATCAAAATGATGATTGGTTGCCGTAAGGCCATGATCTGAAGTGATGACAAATAAAGTATCCTCCCATTTCCCCAATTTTTTGAGTTTCGCGACCGATTCCCCCACGCTCTTATCCATAAAACGGTAAGATTCGATGGTCTGCTCGCTTTGGGGTTGATAGGTGTGTGAATTCCAATCGACACAGGGGAATACCGTAAAAATAAAACTGGGATCCAGATCGAGCCCACGCATTAAATGATGATGGGCCGCTTCATCTACGGGAGTATGTTGATGTAAAAAATGGGCACGGATGTACAAACCCGATTTCCCTTTTTTCGCCAAATCGCGCTCCTCGGGAATGTTTCGGGTAATCATCGAAAAGATATTGTAAGTATTGCCCAACAATTCATGTAGGGTTGGGCGATCCGTAGGCATATCGGTATTGAACCAAGCCGCTTCGGGGCCGCAATAACTGCGCATGGCCATCTTGTTGAATCGTTTTCGGCGAAACTCTTTTTTGTCAAACCAACGAATCCCAGTGATGTCGGAAGTGCCGGGAAAACATCCAGTGAGGTGAGGCAAATAGGCTGGGCCAGTAGTGGAAGGAAAACAACTGGTTGCCTTGCGGAAAGTCCCTTGGTTGAGAATATGATTTTGTACATTGGGCAATTCTCCCGCCTCCAATAAATCCTTCATCATATCGTATCTGGCGCCATCTACCAGATAAAAAATGGTGGTCTTCTTTTTCATTTTTTTAACTTCTATCGCTAGACATCAGGATACTGGAGGTGTAGTTTTTAACTGAACTGTTGGTCGTCCTCATGAAAATACTTACTCAATTGAGAAGCGGATCATTTAATGTGTCCGTATCTATGGTCTAATCAAGGTCAATAGTTAATCGGTTTAGCCTGTCTGGCCTACACCTTAACAAGATACAACTCTTCTCGTTGTTTTTTGAGTTGATCTGCTTTTATATATTCATCAAAGCTCATCAGGCGATCAATCAGTCCATTAGGACCAATTTCGATGATGCGATTGGCTACAGAATTCATCAATTTATGATCGTGAGAGGTATAGATCAAACTGCCTTTAAAATCATTCATAGCGTTGTTGAGCGCCGTAATTGATTCGAGATCAAGGTGATTGGTAGGTTCGTCCATGAGGAGGAAGTTGGGATGATTCAACATGATCTTCGACAGCATACAGCGCACTTTCTCTCCTCCAGATAATACACTAGATTTTTTCAAAACCTCTTCTCCAGAAAAGAGCATTCTACCCAAAAATCCCCGAATGAATTGCTCATCCTTTTCTTCCGAAAACTGTCGCAACCAATCGATGAGTGTCAAATCGTTTTCATCGGAAAAGAAGATTTCATTTTCGTTGGGTAGATAATCATAAGTGATGGTCTGACCAAATTCAATATTTCCCGTATCTGGTGCCACTTTCCCAGACAAGACTTCAAAAAAGGCGGTCAGTACTGAGGAATCACGACTAATTACAGCAACCTTATCCCCATGATTAAAGATGAAGTCAATATTACCAAAAAGCCGTTCTCCGTGATCATTGCTTTTGCTCAGATTGTTTACCCGAAGAATTTGATCACCGGGAGCTCGCTCCGGTTGAAAATTGATAAATGGATATTTTCGACTAGAAGGACGAATCTCTTCAATATTGAGTTTTTCCAAAGCCTTTTTTCGACTCGTTGCTTGTCGCGACTTAGAAGCGTTGGCACTAAAGCGAGAAATGAATTCCATCATCTCTTTCCGTTTCTGCTCAATCTTTTTATTCTTATTCGCCATTTGCTGAGTCATCAATTGACTGGACTCATACCAAAAGGTATAGTTACCAGTAAAAATGCGAATGCCACCAAAATCGATATCGACGACATGGGTACAAACCATATCGAGGAAATAACGATCGTGAGATACAACGATGACCATATTTTTGAAATCCGCTAAGAAGTCGGCCAACCAAGTTACCGTTTCGGCATCCAAATCGTTGGTCGGCTCATCTAGGAGCAACAGTTCTGGATTGCCAAAAAGGGCTTGGGCCAATAGGACCTTTACCTTTTGTGATCCATTGAGGTCTTTCATTTGTAAGTAATGTAGGTCTTCTTTTACCCCCAGGTTGCTCAACAATTCAGCGGCATCACTTTCGGCTTCCCAGCCTCCCATTTCACCGTATTTATTTTCTAAGTTAGCAGCGTGTAAGCCCTCCTCTTCGGTGGCATCGGGATTCATGTAGATGGCATTTTTCTCTATCATGATGTCATAAAGTTCCTTATACCCCATGATCACCGTGTTGAGTACTT
>JBCCSR010000740.1:0-3688 GCA_039199865.1 Bacteroidota bacterium | reverse complement strand
ACTGATTCATACCGATGCGAATGGTATCGTTACCTTGGATGCACCAGTAGACGATACGCATGAACTTGTCACCTTCCCTTACGGTTTGGAGCACACCTCCGACGGGGGCTATATGATTGCTGGATCCAATGATCGCTCCACAGATTATTTTATTGCCAAAGTGGATGCGGATGCGAATCTAGAATGGGTCAATGAGTATGAAGTGCCCAGCCATAATACTTTCCGTCCAAGTATTGTAAAAACGCTCGATGGAAATTACGTGGCGATTATTTCCCTTTGGGATGGAACGGAATCTGCCGAATCAGCGGAGTCGATCTTATTGCGAAAAGTGGATGAGCAAGGGAATGAGATCTGGACACAAAACTTGGGGGCAGACAAATGGTTTGATGAAAGACTCTACGATTATCGGGCAAAACCTGACGGTGGTTTGGTACTCGGTGGATTTTCTTTTCCAAACAATAATGGAGATATGATGCTGATTGCCACCCAAGCAGATGGTACGGTATCTTCCATCAATATTCAAACGCTTGGTCAACTTAGCTTATCACCCACTCCTTCAAAAGGCCCCTTGAATCTTCAATTTGAAAGTGAAGAAATGGGCAATTTGAATATCACATTGTTCAATCAACAAGGACAATTGATCCGACAATTTGTAGAGCAAAAATCAACGAACTTCTTTGAGCAGACTTACCAACTGTCGGAGCTTCCTGCCGGACATTATTTCCTCCGGATGGAACTGAATCAGCGAAGCATTACGAAGTCTTGGATCAAACAATGACCAATGTAGTTATTTAGAGATTGGATGACAATGTTTTTTTGATACGGAAGAACCTTTGTTTATTGCTAATGTCTGAAGAAAAGAATAGAATAGTAAACCTGCCCGATTGACTCCTTAGTAGTCCAATAGGGCATTTATTTTTGGGGAGCATCTTTATCCGCTCTTTTTCTTTTCCTTTCTCAACGAGGATAATGCGATGTTGACCCAACCTCTTGATCTGTAAATGCTGTCTTACTCATCATAGGATCAATCCTAAAAACCTTGCAATTATTTCCTTAATTTTACAATAAAAAAGTTATGAACAAAATTACTACACTCCTCTGTCTGGGTCTGGCTATTTCTTCATTCCTCCATGCGCAAGAGTCACTTAAGAAAAACTATGATTTTGGTATTGAAGCTTCTGAGCAGGCGTTTGAAGAGGTAGTACTTTTAACAGATGGTAACCTACTGTTTGCGGGAAGAAATACCCTCAACACAAGCAATCAAAACTGGGTCTTGACGAAAAGAGATACAACGGGGGAGGAGATCTGGACCACATTTTATGGGGAGAATCGATTTCAGTTTCTGAATGAAATGCTTGCCACTCCAGATGGTGGAGCGATTTTAATGGGAGTAGGACAAGCATTCAATGCTGATCCTAATCGCAAGAATATGCTTTTGCGAATTAATTCAGAGGGGGAAGAAGTATGGCTTTTGGAATTAGATGATCCACTGGCGTTGGATGGTGATCTGATGGATTCTGGTGATTTGGCAATACTCACTTTGAGTAATGGCAATCTGAAAATACACCTCGTCGATCAAGATGGAGCAGTGAGTCAAGAGCTGGTAGGACTTACTGGAGTGAGTGCTTCTTGGAATGGACTCATCGCTACAGATGACGGTGGCTTTCTTATTTTTAGTGGGGCTACTTTAGCTAAATACGGAGCCGATTTACAAGTCCAGTGGATGCAAAATTATGAATACAATAATGAAAACATCACGATTTATGATCTAAGTGACGATTATATGCATGCATCTAATAATGGCGTCTATGTGTTCAACGGAGGCTATTCTGGGGGAAGTGTTGCGATGCTTATTGACGCTACCGGAGCAATCGAGGTACAGCGGGATTATCCTCCATTATTTGCGGGGACCAGTGAAATTATTGGGATGATCGATAATGAATTGGT
Organism: Bacteroidota bacterium; assembly: GCA_039199865.1. Classification (GTDB taxonomy): domain Bacteria; phylum Bacteroidota; class Bacteroidia; order Chitinophagales; family Saprospiraceae; genus JALZUU01. The sequence continues at coordinate 1,741 of JBCCSR010000740.1, read as the reverse complement.
GATTGCAAACATTAGAGATTTTTATTCTTTAGCTTTAGAGGATTTGTCTTTCCAAAACGATTTTTTTGCGGATGAACTCAATCTGCCAAATGATTTTGCTTTACCTAATGATGCACTGATACTAAATGAACAACTATACATCGCTGGTTCACTTTCGAATGTTGATGCTGGAACCAATCCTTTCATTTCAAAGCTCACTTTGAATGATGATTTCGAATGGATCTTTAATACCATCATCGGTGAAATGCTACCCGATGCCGACCAGACGGCTTATTCCGTAGCAAGAACTCCTGATGGAGGCTACGTCTTTGTCGGACCAGCTAACTTTTCGGGTAAACGAGAAGATTTTACGATGGTAAAAACCGATGCCTCGGGAAATGTACTATGGGAGCGTATTGTAGGAGATGGAGATACGGAAGTATTATACAGTGTCATCAATACAATGGATGGTGGACTTTTAACTTCAGGACTTGACCTAAATGACGAAACAGGTACTTCTCCTCAATTGGTCGTCACTAAATTAGAAGCGAATGGAACCTCCCTTTGGGAGCGAAGATTTAACTGCGATGCTATTAACAATGGTATCCCTGTTTTAGGAATAGAACTTTCGGATGGCAATTTCGCCATTGTTTATCCCGTTAATTTTACCAGTCGTCAAGTCATCAAATTGAGCGCTACGGGAGATAGCATTTGGAATAAGACCTATGAGGATACGAGCTTCGAAAGCTTATATGAAGTAACTCAATTACGTGCGGATGATCAAGGTGGATTTTCTGTTTTACAACAGACGATATTCGATAGAGGACAAATCGTGAAAACCGATGAGAATGGCAATGTCCTCCTAGATTTTACAATCAATCCCGCTTTCGATTCCATCTCTTTTTCCTATGGTTTGGAACATACCAGTGATGGAGGATACATGGTAGCGGGGACCTATTACCTCAGTCAAGATTATTACGTGGCTAAAATAGATCCAACGGGAGCAGTGGAATGGCTCAATCGATACGAAGTCGATGGTTTGCCCGTTGTTCGTCCTAGTTTGACCAAAACAAATGATGGTCATTACATCGCCCTGATCAATCGTGTTGGTGGTAACGAATCTGCGGAATCTTCAGCGTCTATTCTTTTGCATAAAGTGGATGAACAAGGCAATACGATTTGGACGCAAGGCCTCGGAGAAGACAAATGGTTTAGGGAATCCGTTTTTGATTACCAAAGTTTACCGAATAATGGCGTAGCGATCGTCGGCCATTCTAGGCCTACCAATCATATGGATATGCTGTTGATTGTGACCAACTCAGATGGTACGGTCGCCCTAAAAAATATTCGACCATTTGGCCAATTGGATTTGTACCCGAATCCTTCTGAAGGCCCCTTAAATTGGCAATTTCAGAGCGAGCAAATGGGAACACTCAAACTATCCTTATTCAATCATCAAGGCCAATTGATTCGACAATTTGTGGAGCAAAAATCAACGAGTTTGTTTGAGCAGAGCTATCAATTGTCAGAGCTTCCGGCGGGACATTATCTCTTTCGTTTGGAATTGAATCAACGGAGCATTACCAAATCTTGGATCAAGTATTAGGCATTACCTATCAGAATATCAGAAGGATTGTATTTGAGATGGATTTGTTGTCAGAAGTCAGATTTTAGCAAGAAGCGAAAAAATGACTAACAACCAGATGAAAAAAAGGATTAGCGGAGCAAAAATACGGAGCCCAAAACTTTGTACATTCCCTTT
>JBCCSR010000739.1:0-3689 GCA_039199865.1 Bacteroidota bacterium | reverse complement strand
TGCCTACACACTTACTATGAGAATTCAACACCGCTAACCAAAGTCTTTAGTCTTTGAGGGGGCATCTTCTGATTAAAGACCTTTCCACAACAATTCATGGTAAGTTTCATTGGCCACATTTTATAATCCGATGAAATAACCACCACTATGCAAATGCGAACATACTGTGGAGTACTACTCCTATGTCTCTTGAGCAGCCTAAGTACTGCCAACACGGCTCCTGCTTACACCTGGGAATACATTAAAAATTACAGCGATATTGCCATCCGAGAAATGCAAAGAAGCGGTATTCCTGCGAGTATTACTTTGGCCCAAGGCATCCACGAATCCTCCTGGGGTCGAGGTGACCTTTCCCTCAATTCAAACAATCACTTTGGTATCAAGTGTAAAAAAGAGTGGCAAGGAAATTCTTTCTATTATGAGGATGATGACTATGTGAATGGGAGGCTCATTAAGTCTTGCTTTAGAGTTTACAATACCGTTGAAGACTCTTACATTGATCACACTAATTTTTTGGTCGGCAACAGCCGCTACCAATCTCTTTTTCAATTGTCGACCACCGATTACAAGGCATGGGCCAAAGGCTTGAAAAAATGTGGCTACGCTACCGATCCAAATTATGCCGACAAGCTGATCAAGACCATCGAAGAATATCAGTTACAACAATACGATAACCCAGCTGCTATGCCAGAAATGCCAGTGATGGCACAAGTTGAAAACAATGCAATCAATAATGCCAATAGTCTGGATGTTCCTGATCTAGAGGCACCAGCGGCCTTTGTTTTACCTGATGATTATCAAAGAAATTCAAGAAAATCAGAAGATGCTTATTTCGACCAAGCCAGCTATCTACCGTATACCACCACAGCGGTTCAACAGAATGTTGTCATTCAAAAACAGAGACCTACGCTACCAATCGAAACAAAGCCAATGGAAAACAAAGAAGATACAATGGAGGCAAGTACTGACCGTCCTCATCTACAATCTCCTCCTGTTTATTCTGCTCCGGGTTATTCGATTGCCTCAAGCCCTGCTACAAAAGCTCAGCAAAGGCCACGTGAGCAAGACATCATCCGGGCAAGCACTGGAAATAAAGGAACACAGATTCAACTCAGTAGAAAACCAAGAGGGGATAGTCGCGTCTTGAGATAACAAAAAGCTACCCAAGAATAAGAGCAAGTACAAGATCTTTGAATCCCATTTGGACATTCGCTGTAATCGACCTTGTACTTGCTCTTTCAGATTGAAGAATAAATCGGAAACTACTTCTCCTTCTCTCCCTCTACTTCTGTTTTCTTTGCACTCTTAACGACTGGATTGGCGTGCATTTCTTTATATGCTTTTCGCTGTCGCGCAATATCAATAGATAGAAATAAGGCTTTGCGGAAGGAGGTAGGATCTGCTTCGTTTTTGCCTGCAATATCAAAGGCGGTTCCATGGTCAGGAGACGTTCGCACTCCTGAAATTCCTGCGGTAAAGTTAACCCCCGAACCAAAAGACAAGGCCTTGAAAGGGGTCAAACCCTGATCGTGATACATGGCTAGGATGGCGTCAAACTTGCGAAATTGTCGACTGCCAAAGAAGCCGTCTGCCGGATATGGTCCCATGACCAACATTCCCTTTTTCTTGGATTCAACAATGACTGGACGAATGATTTTTTCCTCTTCATCACCGATTAAACCATCATCACTAGCATGTGGATTCAAGGCCAAAACCGCAATAGCCGGGCGTTCGATCCCAAAATCCATTTTCAAGGTTTGATTGAGAATTCGCAATTTATTGCTGATCTTTTCCTTGGTGATCACTTCGCAAACATCTCGAATTGGAACATGATTGGTCACCAAACCTACGCGTAGGTCCTCATTCACCATCAGCATCAAACTTTCTTTAGCATCAAAAATTTTAGTGAGGTATTCCGTATGACCGGAGAAGTTGAATTGATCGGACTGCATCATTTTTTTGTTGATCGGTGCAGTGACCATCGCATCAATTTTATTTTGCTTCAAGTCTTGCGTCGCCTGTTCAAGTGACTTCAGGGCGTATTGTCCACCTATTTCCGAAGGTTTTCCTAGGGTAATGTTGACACTTTCTTGCCAACAATTGATGATATTGATGCGATCGTATTTGATTCGACTTCCGGGATTGGTGCCGAAAAATTGGAAATCCTCTACCCCTACAATATTCTTGTGGTAGGAAACTACTTTGGAAGAACCATATATAATCGGGGTGCACATACTGGCGATTCTCTCGTTGGCCAGCGTTTTGAGAATCACCTCCAAGCCTACTCCATTGATGTCGCCAGTCGTGATTCCAACCTTTACTTTTTCCATATGCTGTTGAATAATATTCTGTAAAGATGAACATAGCTGTTATTCATCTTCTCACGTTATTCTATTCTAATAATGCTTCAAAAAATCGAACACCAAGCGCACTCCAACCCCAGTTCCTTCCTTGGGTCGATAGGCATCCGCGTTTTTTAAATAGGCAGAACCGGCAATGTCAAAATGTAGCCAGTTGTAATCTGTAAAATATTCGAGGAATTTCCCTGCCGTAATCATTCCCGCAGTTGAACCACCCAAGTTTTTTAAATCTGCAATATTAGATTTGAGTTGATCTCCATATTCTTTCCACAGGGGAAACTGAATGAGTCGTTCAAATACACTAAACCCGCTTTCCTCCATTTTTGTTTTGACCGTCTCATTGGCATTGCCCATATAACAGATGGCTTCAGGTCCAACCGCTCGCACTGCCGATCCGGTTAATGTCGCAAAATCTAGAACCAGCACTGGTTCGTAGCGTTTGGCATAATGCAAAGCATCTGCTAAAACCAATCTTCCCTCCGCATCAGTGTTCAATACTTCTACTGTATCACCACTAAACATGGTGATGACGTCTCCTGGAGCATAAGCATCATTCCCCGGTCGATTATCGGTAGAGGGGACCAGAGCGATGAGATGAAGCGGTAATTTGGCTTTAGCTGCGGCAATCACCGAACCGACTACTGTTGCGGCTCCAGCCATATCACTTTTCATCATATCCATTGAATTGGCTGTTGGTTTAAGGCTTAAGCCTCCCGTATCGTATACGATACCCTTTCCAACCAATACAATCGGTTTTTTGTTTCTGTATTTGGCGGGTTTCCATTCCAAAACACTGAAAGTAGGAGGAGCAATGCTTCCTCTGTTTACGGCCAGAACGCCTCCCATCTTCAACCGTTCGATCTTCTTTTTGTCGAATACCTCTACTTTGAATCCATACTTCTTACCAAAGCCAACAATCTCATTGGCCAGCCGACGAGCAGAAAGGTAAGATTGAGGTTCGTTGACCAAATCTCGGGCGTTGCACGTCGCCTCCAAAACTGCTCTGAGTTGGTTCAATGCTTTGGATTCGATCAACCCCGATTCCAATCGAATCTCTTTGAGGCAATTCGTTTTCTCTTTTTTATCCTTGAAATACTTTAAAAATTGATAATTCCCCAAAACCATTCCCTCGACAAATTCGACTACCTGACTCTCTTTGGAAAAGCTGGAAATGACAACTGATTTGATCTTGTAATGACTTAGGGTGGTAAGAATTTCGTTACCGGCAATTCTTGCCACCCTAAGTCATTACAAGATCAAATCAGTTGTCATTTCCAGCTTTTCCAAAGAGAGTCAGGTAGTCGAATTTGTCGAGGGAATGGTTTTGGG
>JBCCSR010000738.1:0-3691 GCA_039199865.1 Bacteroidota bacterium | reverse complement strand
GAACGACAAGGGGAGTGCCATTCCTTACGGTTTGTTTTACCAAACCAATGGTCTGGAAAACACCTCCGTTTGGCACCTTTCTTTTGTATCGGATAGTGTCTTCTTTGCCGCCTACACGGATTTGACGGGCGCGGTCACCAAAGATGCTGGCCAGTCTTGGAGAGTTAACCTTCCGGGAAATGATTACAATACGACTTATCACACCTTGATTCATCCACTAACAGGTGTTTTGTACGCTGCGGTTTCGACCAAACATGATATTTACCAAACCACTACGGTAGATGATCAACTTGATGATGCCTCGGGAGCCATCCTCAAATCTGTTGATGGTGGAATAAGTTGGGAAATGGTTTACAATTTTGACCAACCCGTCATTTGGCTGGCCATTGATCCTACTGATCCGGCAGTGATGTATGCCAGTGTGATTCATAGTGAAAATGGAGGCATTTATAAAACCCATAATATTGGTGAAGGCACTCAGTGGACTCGCCTTAATCAGCCCGAAGAAACGGAGGGCCACCCTTACGTTGTTGAAGTGTTGAATGACGGGACTGTAGTGGCCAGTTTTTCTGCCAGAGAGTTTCCCGAAAATCAATTTACGCCAAGTTCAGGGGTTTTTATGAGTAGTGACGGGGGACAAAGTTGGGAAAAACGTGCCCATCCGGAAATGGATTTCTGGACCAAGGACTTGATCATTAACCCACATGATTCTAGCGAGTCGGAATGGTTGGCAGCTACTTTTCGAGGCTGGGGAAATATCAGTCCAACCTATGGTGGATTGTATCGGACCAGAGATCGTGGATTCACTTGGAAGGAGATTGGTCATTTTAGTCAATGGGTTGAATCGGCTATTTATCATCCCGATGATCCGGATATCCTTTTGGTGTGTACCGAACACGATGGGCTTTGGATTACTTACAATGCAAGTGAGGAAACACCCGATTTTCAACTAATTGAAGATTATCCCTTTGCCCATCCCACGCGGGTGTTCTTTAATCCCTACCATCCAACCACAGATATTTGGGTGACCAGTTTTGGCAATGGTATCCGACGGAGTACAGAGGGAGTTAGTCCAGTTACTGAGTTTCCGTCCTCAAGGCGGACCATCTTGATTTATCCCAATCCAACGACAGACTGGTTGCACGTTGATGTGGGGAGAACCGAAGTGGGGATGAGCGAAAGAGCAGTATTTACACTTTATTTGTTCAATCGATTAGGACAGCAAGTAGGCACTTGGCGCTTAAATGCTGTTCACAATCGCATTGCTGTCGATCAATTAGAATCGGGGATTTATTTTTATCGAATTGATCATCCAACTGTCCACTTGGGTAGTGGTAAAATTAGCATTTATTAAAATTGTATAAACATTGTTTTGTGTAAGTCCGAAGCTTTTTGGCTTCGGACTTTTTTTGTTTTTAGCCCTTTATGACCTCCCTCAATTGATCTCACCATTCCCTCAAATTTTCGTCATTTTTCCTTTCTTCCACTCCCTCAAGAGAAAGTGCGTGACCGCTTATTAATTGCCTTGATGTACCATAAAGGGGGCTTTATTTGTAGAGTCAATCAATGGCAAGTGATCTTTTTTTACTTCTGATGTAGACTGATTTTTTCCAATTGGGAGAAAGCGCTGTCTCAATTGCCTGGTTGGGCTATGTCTTGTTGATTGATATTATTTAAAACCATTAAAAAAGTAGTATGAAAAAGCAACAAGTAAAACAACCACTTCTCCAATGGAAAAATGGAGCGATAGACACACAACAATTAGGACGCCTCAAAGGAGGCCAAAGCGACCACATTGGGACACAAGACATCCTCGATGTATAGCAAAGTTCGCTTCAAATTGCTGCAGTCAAATTTCCCTTGCAGCATTCTGCTTAGAGTGCTTTGACTTTCTGTTCCAACCAATGACGAAAGGCGATGCTTTTGGTCGCCTTTAATTTTTGTAATAGTTGTTGACGTTGTTTGGTGCTGACCCTTACGAGGTGTTTTAGAGGAACTAGTTTTTTGATAAATGAGACGAAATTCTTTTGAGCAAGAATGCGTTCCGTTCCGATTTGATCTTGTCTGCGTAGGTATTGTTGATAGGACTTGATTTGAGATAAAAGTGGATTTTCGTATTTCGTTGGAGCTTGTTGAAACAATTCGTAATAGGTCCGCAACAAGAGGTGTCTGACTCTATAGCCATGATTGCGTTTGTTGGGAACTTCTTGAATGAGCACAAGCACATTTTCGTATGCCTCTTGGAAAAAGGATTGGGTGATCCGGGCCCACAAAAGTGTGGATTTTCGGATGGACGCATCCAGGTAAATCTGATAATTGTCAACAAATGATTCGAGCCAGTCAAATTTTTTTAATTGGCAACTAATACTGACGATATTACCGAAAGTGTATTCCGTGATTTGATTGTTAATGAGTAGGAGGTCTTGCCGCTGCTCTAGGTCGTAGAGTTGCCAGATTTTTTCGTTCATCCGCAAATCTCCTTGATTGGAATGTCGGATGGCGTAGTTGAGTAAATGCTGTAAAATGCTTCTTTGATCATCTTTACTGATGATGGAAAGATGGTCGACTAGCTGATGGTAGACTTGGACGAAAATTGAGGGAGCACTTTCGGATTGATGCAATTGAATGAGGGCCTGATAAATGTCAAATAATGGAGATGCGCTGGGAAATTGTTTTTGCTGAAGGCTTTGCTGAATTGCATCGAGTAAGACAATTTCATGCTGTTCTGCCAGAATGCGCTCTCTTGCTTTTAGCTCGGCAGACAATTGAAGTTTACCTAAAGTATAAAACAAATCAAGTTCTTGCATCGCCATTTGAATGTGATCAATGTCTTTTTTGAATTTATCTGTATTGCGATTGAAAAAGAATTGTTGGTATAAATCAAACTTTCGATAATGATAGTGGAGGTCTTTTTGTTTTTGCCGATCAACTTGTTCGATCAGTTCCTGATTTTTCTTTTCGAAAAAAGACTGTAAGTGATATCGGTCAAAGGCTTGCATCAGTAACCATTGCTTTTTTTGTTGGTCAGCTCGTAGACTTTCATGTACCAAAAAGTCTTCTAGACACAAGCTGAGTAAAGACATGAGATCCCTTATTCTCTTGTCACTAAATACTTTTTGGGGATACAGTTTTTTGAACAGCTTTTCCTTCTTTAATTTCTCCTTCGCAAAAGTGGGATGATGCTTTTTCAATATATCGAAAAGGCTGACGAGGATGGTATTGGTATTGTGATAGGGAGAATTGAGAAAGCGGCGAAACTGCTTGAGCATGGGCCGATCAAGTACTCGTAAAAGGCGATAGAGTTTAGGGCTTTTCATTATAAAAAGTCAAAGGTGAAAAAGACAAAAATAGATGTCAGATGATTCTGATAATCAGTTTGTTAAATCCGAAGATACGAAAAAAGGAGATTCCTTTTCCAAGGTTTTAACAGGTGTTTGAAAAAAAATAATTCTGGTGATTTGCTTAGCCTTGTTGAACGAATTTGTTGGGTGGATCACTCCTCCTCATTATTCATTTATCACTTAAAAAAATAGTCATGAAACATTCTTGCTTTTATTTTTTCTATATCGGTATACTGCACTTTTTTTGCACTACTATACAGGCACAGGAAACACCAATTGCTTATGGTCAGAGCATCACGGCCACCCTCGTTAATACTCCGGAAATCGATGTTTTTACTTTTACTGCTTCG